>DATDDC010000257.1:0-7486 GCA_036523995.1 Anaeromyxobacter sp. | reverse complement strand
CGCCCGCTCCGACGACGGCCGAGGGGGCGAAGCCGGCGGCCCCGGGGCAGGCGCCTGCCGCCGCCCCCGCTCCGGCCGTCCCCACGCCTCCGCCCGACGCGCCGGAGGAGCTCGTCACCCTGCGTGGAAAGGGGTTCGTGGCCACCTTCACCACGCACGGCGGCGCCCTGCGCAGCTTCGTCCTCGAGGGCGAGAAGTTCCGCCGCGAGGAGCGCGGCCAGGACGTGCAGATGGACCTCGTCCGCACGACGTCGGGGCAGCCGTACCCGTTCGCGGTCGTGGCCTCGCCGGAGCTGGGCGGCGCGCAGGACGCCTCCGCGGATCCGGGGGCGCGCTCGCCCATGCGGATCGTGTCGCGGTCCAGCGAGGCGGTGGCCTTCGAGGGCCGGGTGGGGAGCCTCGCCGTGAAGAAGTCGTTCCGGCTCACCGGCAAGCCCTTCGAGCTCGCCGCCGACCTCGAGGTGTCGGGCGCGCCGTCCCGGGGCACGGTGGCCGTCCTCTTCCCGGGCTACACGTCGCCGGAAGCCTCGAAGGGCGGGATGTTCTCGGGCCCGCCGCTCGACGTCGTCCACCCGGTGTGCCGCGGCGGGGACAAGACGGAGCGGTTCGAGCTCACGAGCGACTCCGCGCCGGAGAAGGTCCCGGGCGCGGTGGGCTGGATCGGGCTCGACGCGGGGTACTTCGTCTCCGCCGCCATCCCGGCGGAGCCCCTGGGGACGTGCGTCTTCTCCCGGGGTGCGGTGAAGGGGAGCGGCCTCGCGGCCCTGGTGGTCCCGCTGGAGGGAGCGGAGAAGAGGCTGTCACTCACAGTGTATTCGGGCCCAAAGGACCTCGACACGCTGCGGGGGTACGGCCGCGGGCTCGACAGCGCCATCAACTACGGCGCCATGGCGAGGCCCTTCGCCTTCTTCGCGCGCATCCTCCTCTACGTCATGCAGTGGTTCCACGGCCTCGTGCACAACTGGGGGGTGGCCATCATCCTCCTCACCGTGCTCGTGAAGCTGCTGCTCTACCCGCTCACCGCGAAGTCCGTGGCGTCGATGAACGAGATGCGGAAGCTGCAGCCCGAGATCGAGAAGCTCAAGGCCAAGTACGGGAGCGACCGCGAGAAGCTCAACATGGCCACCATGCAGCTCTACCAGCAGCACAAGGTGAACCCGCTCGGCGGGTGCCTGCCCATGCTGCTGCAGCTGCCCATCTGGTTCGCCCTCTACGCGACGCTCCAGACGTCGGTCGAGCTCTACCGGGAGTCGTTCCTCTGGATGAAGGACCTGACGCGCCACGACCCGTACTTCATCCTGCCCATCGCCATGGGCGTCTCCTCGTTCATCATGCAGAAGATCTCGCCCCAGCCGGCCGACAACGCCCAGGCGAAGATGATGCTCTACTTCATGCCGGGCTTCTTCACGATCCTCATGCTCTTCGTGCCCGGAGGGCTCACCCTCTACATCTTCGTGAACAACCTGCTCTCGATCGCGCAGCAGCAGATCATGATGAAGCGTCAGGCCGCTGCGGCGCCCGCGAAGTGAGCCCGGAGGACGCGATGGAAGAGACGCCGCGAGAGTCCGCGCCGCCGCCCCGCGAGGCGCCGGAGAAGGTCGCCAAGGCGAAGGAGTTCTGCGAGGGGCTCTTCTCCCGGCTCGGAGCGGCCGTCGACGTCGCGGTGAAGGAGACGCCGGAGCAGATCGGCGTCTCGCTCTCGCCCAGGCCGGGGAACGCGGTGGAGCTCTCCTCGGCGCTCGTCGAGGCGGTGCAGTACCTCGTGAACCGCGTGGTGAACCCGCGCGCCGAGGGGCGGAAGTGGGTGAACCTCGACGTGGGCGGGTTCCGCGAGGAGGGCGACCCCCAGGTGAAGGCGATGGCGGAGCGGCTCGCCGCGAGCGCCAAGCGCATGGGGAAGATCCTCGCCGTCGCGCCCATCAGCCCGCGCGAGCGCCGCCAGATCCACCTCGCCCTGGTGGAGGTGCCGGGCGTCTCGACGCGGAGCGAGGGCGAGGGCATCTTCCGGCAGCTCCTCATCGTGCCCTCGGGCAAGGGCGGCCAGGAAAAGGCGTGAAGAAGACGAAGACGAAGGCGGAGAAGCTCTTCTCGGCGGCGGTCCTGCGGCGCGGCTTCGAGCTGCAGGAGGGCCAGTACCGGGAGGGCTTCCGCTTCGTCTACGAGGGCGTGCTCCGCGATCTCGGCCTCGAGGAGGCCGAGGTGGACGAGTACCTCGAGAAGCACCGGAGCGAGGTGGACGCAGCCATGGGCCGGGGGCGGCGCGGCCCCTAGACGTTCCACGTGGAACATGGACCGGGCCTTCCACGACACGCTCCGGCTCGGCATCGAGGCTGCCCGGCTCCAGGTCCCCGGCGACGCGCTGCCGCTCCTCGAGCGGTTCGCGGACCGGCTCCTGGCCTGGAACCGGAAGGTGAACCTGACCCGCATCACCGCGCCGGCCGAGGTGGCGGAGAAGCACGTCGTCGACTCGCTCCTCCTGCTCCCATTCGTCGAGCGGGCGCGCACGCTGCTCGACGTCGGCTCGGGGGCGGGGCTGCCGGGCGTGCCGCTCGCCTGCGTGCGCCGGGACCTCGAGGTCACCTGCTGCGATTCGGTGGCGAAGAAGGTCGCGTTCGTGAAGGCCGTGGCGGCCGACCTCGACGTGAACGTACGGGGGGTGGCCGTCCGCGCCGCGGGCGAGCCGGAGCGCGAGGGGCTCCCCCGCGCCGAGGCGGTCGTCTCCCGCGCGCTGTCCGATCCCGCGGAGTGGGTGCCGCTCGGCGCCCGCTACCTGTCCCAGGGCGGCGTCCTCCTCGCCATGCTGGGCCGGCTCGCCGACCGCCACCGCCTCGAGGAGATCGGCCGGGCGTCGGGGCTCGTGCTCGAGCGGCTCGAGGCCTACGAGCTTCCGGTCTCGGGGTCCGCGCGGGCCATCGCGTCGTGGCGGCGCGGCTAGCCGGTCGACCCTGCGGGACCGACCTCCTTCGAGGGCAGGCGAAGGCCGAGGGCCTGCAGGTGCCGGCGCGGCCGGCGGGCGGCGGGATGTTCCACGTGGAACAGCGAGGGCAAGGGGCGCCCCTGCCGATGCTTCGCCGGTCGCCGGACGGGACGGCGCCCGCCTCGGAGTGGCCGCTCGGGACCGCCGTGCCGCGCGGCCTCACAGCGGCACCCGGTTCCCGTGATGCCCAACGTCCCCGCCGCCGCTGTGAGCGTGATGTCCGGCGCCTTGCGGCGCCTCTGATGTGGAACGACCTGTCAAGAGCACAGGAGCGTTCGTTCAGGCTTCCTTCTTCCCGGTGAAGCAGATCAGGCAGCGGTCGAGGCGGCTGTCGCGACGGTTGATCACTCTGATGTTCGCGGGTCGGAACCGCATGGTCGTGATCCGTCGGGAGCTGTCTCGTACTAGTGGGCGCGGGTCGGGCTTGTCGCCCGCCGCAAGAGGCGCGAGGAGGGTTCTCCGTTCCGTGTGCTCCTCGATCGCTGCCTGTCCTGCTTCACCGTTTCTTGCTCTTTCGTTACGCCGCGAGTCGTCCGTGCTCGCGCGTCTGCTGCTCTACCTTCACGCCGATGGCCCAGATGAAGCCGAGGAGCTCGCGCGCGACGGCGGTCACCGCCAGCTGCTTGCTCTTCCCGCGGGCGACGAGCTTCCGGTGCTGGCCGTGGAGCCGGTGCTGCGCCTTCCAGGCGACCTCCTTCACCTCTTCGCTGACCCCGTCCTGCCGACCGCGCAGCGCGCGGCCAAGCGAGGGACGGTGGCGATAAGCCCATGCCGCTTCGACGACGATGCGCCTCAGGTGTGCGTTGCCGGTCTTGGTGATCCCGCCGCGCCAGGTGCGCTCGCCGCTCGAGTGCTCACGGGCGACGACACCGGCGTACGCCATGAGCTGGGTCGCCTTCTCGAACCGCGAGAACTCGCCGACTTCACACACGATCGTGACCGCGGAGACCTTGGCGACGCCGCGCAGCGCCTGGAGCGCGTCGATGACCACGCGCATCTTCGCCGGCGCCGACGTCACCGCCTCGTCGATGGCGCGCTCCAGCCGCTCGATGCGGGCTGCGGCGTGCTCGACCTCGGCGAGGTAGTCGAGCAGCGTCGCCTCGTGCGCGGGCTGCTCGAAGCGCACGTCGCGTTTCACCCAGGTGAAGTACCTCAGTGTCCACGCCTTCGTGCCCTCCGGCGGGCGCCGACCCTGACGGAGCAGGAACTTCGAGAGCCGGTGCCGCGCGCGGAGCTGATCCTTCTTTGCCGCCTCCCGCGCTCGTACCAGGTCGCGCAGCGCCTCGTGCGCCGCGTCCGGCACCCACACCGCCGTGAGGTCGCCGGCCCGGTAGCTGCGCGCGAGCTTCTCCGCGTCGCGCCGGTCCGTCTTCACCCGGTCGCCCGCCTTCACCGGCACGAGCGTCGGTGCCACCACCTCGCACCTCACGCCGAGTTCGGTGAGCTGCCAGTACAGGGCGTAGCCGGTGGGCCCTGCCTCGTAGCAGGCCCGCAGCTGCTCGGGCGCTCCGAGCTTCCTCACGAGCTTGCGGACCGCATCCGCCCTGTTCGGGATCACGCCCAAGGACCTCACCTCACCGCTCGGCTCGGCAACCGCGACCGCGATCGTCTCCGCGTGGACATCGAGACCGACGAAACGTACCTTCTTCATTGGCCGGCTCCATTCGCATGTGGCTCTGCGCTGTGCTTCTTCCCGAACGCAGCGTAACCCACGGTCTGCGAATCGGAGCCGGTCGTTCCATGATGACTAGTGGGGGGAGAACTCTCCCCCCACACCCCCCATCTCGAGCGTCACCTCAAGTGGGAAGCGGAATCAGTCGCCGGCCTTGTCGAAGAGCTCGAGGTTCTCGAGGAGCTCGAGCTGCTCCAGGAGCTCCATGTCCTTCAGCATCTCCTCGTCCTCCTTCGACGGCGCGCTCGCGTGGCCCTCCTTCGGCGCGCGCGCCCCGCGATCCGCGGCCGTGCCGGAGGGCTTCCCCGCGGGAGCCTCGCCCGGCGGCGGGGCGGCTTCGGGCTCGGCGGCGAGGAGGAGCGCGGCGGCGAGGGCGGCGATCACGGGGTCAGGACGTCGAGCGCGAGGATCGTCTTGTACACGGTCCGGCTGCCCGCATAGAAGCTTCCCGGCGCGAGGACGTCGAGCTCCGCGCCGAGGACGAGCCACGGCCGCGGCGACCAGGAGAGCCCGGCGTCGACCTCGGTCCCGTAGACGCTGCCGCCGAGCGGTCCATTCACCGGAGCGGTGAGGTACGCGGCCTTGAGATCGAGGCCGAAGCTCTCCGTGGGGTCGTAGGAGAGCGAGAGCCCCGGCGCGGAGACGCCGCGCCCGTTCACTCCGGGTGCGGTCGACTGGCGCGCCGCGAACGACTCCGAGAGGCCGCCCGCGAAGAACAGGTTCGTCGCCGTGATGAAGGGGGCGATGCCGAGGAAGCCCCGGTACTCGCCGGTGGCGTTCGGGCCGACGGGGAAGGTTCCGCCGGAGAGATACAGGTAGAACGCGCCCAGGCGGGCCCGCCCGCCGAGCTGCACGTCCCAGGTCGCGGAGAGGAGCCGGCCGTCGAGCTGGACGTCGTGCGCGAGGGAGAGCGCCGTGGCGTTGCCGGTCGCCACGCGATCGATCCGCCCGCGCACCACCGCCGCGGTCCAGCCGACGCGCTGGCCGCCCCGGAGCGAGAGCCGGCCGCTCGTCCCGGTCCAGGCCATGCTCGCGTCCGACTCGAGCCGCTGCCCGAGCACCGCCGCGAGGCGGTGGTTCGCCGCCACGAGCTCCGCGCTGCCGGCCGGCGCCTGCTCGACGACGCCCACGAGGCGCTCCACGAGGGCGCCCCGGAAGAGCTCGGCGATGCTCCCCGTCCGATCGCGATGCGCCGCGAAGAAGATGCCCGCGTGCTCGAACAGGGACGGGAGCCAGTCCGCGCGCACCGCCAGGAAGGGAGAGATGCCCTCGACCTGTCGCGGGAAGTCCCGGGTCGGCTGGAAGAGCGAGGCCGTGACGGAGAAGGGCGGTCCGATGGCGCCGACGTCGAGGGCCAGCTCCGCGCCGGTGGCGTAGTCGTCGTACACGAACCCGTCCGCCACCGTGACGCGCTTGCGGCCGGCGCGCGCGGTCGCGAATCCCGCGCGGCCGAAGGAGTAGGCCGCGTACGCCTCGCGCACGAGGAGCGTCGCCGCGAGCTCGTTCGCGAGCGGGCGGCCGTTCGAGGTGAGCTTCCCGGCTGCGAGGCGCGTGTCCTCGACGGTGAAGAGGATGGGCGCGGGCGGGCCGACGGGGCGCGGGTAGAGGTTGCAGCCGGCTCCCTGCTCGGTGAGCCCGGTCCCGGTCTCCGTGAAGCAGACCGTCGTCAGGCGGGGGAAGGACCGGTTGCGCAGCTCGCCCGTGTCGAGCGCGACGCGCCAGACCAGATCGCCGCGCATCCTCTCGCCGTCCATCGTGAACGACGCCAGGGCCGAGCGGTAGCGGTCGCTCTCGGAGGGAAGGAGGTAGCCCGAGAGCCGGAAGCGGTTCGTGGCGCGGTCGTAGAGGACGTCCCGGCCCGGGGAATTCTCGAGGTCGGTGGAGCGCACGTGCAGCGTGGCCTGCACGTCGACGGCGTCCTCGGCGCCTGCCCCGGAGACCGCGAGGGTCCCGGCCAGGGCGAGCGCGGCGTACCGGGGGCTCACGCGCCGTCGATCCTACCGCCTGCCGCCGCGCCGTTCCCGAAACCTCTCCCGCGCCCGCTCCCGCTCGTCCGGGCTCATCTCCCGCCAGCGGCGCAGGTTCTCGAGGTAGCGCGCCCGCTCCCGGGGCGACGCCTCGAGGATCTGTCCCAGATTCGCGCGGAGCTGCGCGCGGCGCTCCGGCGACATCTCCCGGAAGCGGCGGAACCGATCGAGGACCTCGCGGCGCTCGCGCGGCGGGAGCTGCTTGAAGGCGCGGTAGTTCCGGACGATCTCCGCGCGGCGCTCCGGCGGGAGGCTGCGGAGCCGCTCGAGCTTCTCGCGCAGCTCCACCTGCCGCTCGGGCGGGAGCGACTTGAAGGCGCGCCACCTCTCGCGCAGCGCCTCCTTCTCCTCCGGCGAGAGCTTCTCGAACCGCTCGCGCGCGGCGTCGGGCGCGGCAGGCTCCTCGGCGCGCGCCGGGGGCGCGGCTGCGAGGGCGAGCCCGAGCGCTGCGGCGAGGGCGCGGATCACGGCGTCCCCTCCCTCGGCTCGATCTCGTCGAGCATGGCGACCACCTCGGCGTCCTCCGCGGAGGCGACGTCGCCGAGGCTCGACACCGCCTCGTAGTCGAGGAGGAGGTCGAGGTTCTCCGCCACCGCGGTCTCCTCGGCGCGCTGGATGCGCACGGCGGCGAAGATGACCCCGCCCGCGAGCGCCGCGGCGGCCGCCGGCGCCGCGAGCTTCCACCGGAACGAGGACGGATTCACCCAGGCGCCGAGGCGCGCCGCCCAGGAGCGGCGCGGCCGCTCCTCGCGCGCCAGGCGGGCGGCGAGGCGGGTCGCGAAGAGCGGAGAGGGCTCCGGCGCGGGGGGG
>DATDDC010000256.1:0-6276 GCA_036523995.1 Anaeromyxobacter sp. | reverse complement strand
CGAACCCGAGCGCGGCCATCTCGGAGCTCGGCACCTCGGCGCCGTTGCCGAGCCGCCAGTACTCGGCGACGCCGACGAGCGTCGCCGCGATGGCGCCGAACATGTGCGAGATGGCGATCCGCTGCGGCATGGCGGTCATGGGCACGTACACGCCGAGCGGGTAGCCGATCACCGTCCCGAGCGCGAGGCCGGCCAGGATCCACTCGTAGCGGACGATCTCGTGGTGCACGAGCGTCCCCACGATGGCGAGCAGCATGCCCACCGCCGCGAGCTGGATGCCGCGGCGCGCCTTGTCGGGGTAGTTGAGGCTGCGGAGGCCGAGGACGAAGAGGACCGACGCGATGAGGTACGCCGCCTCGATGAAGACCGTGCGCGGGCTCACTTCTTCGCTCCGGGCTTCGGGGCGCGCTTGAACATCTTCAGCATGCGGTCCGTGATGATGAAGCCGCCCACCACGTTGATGGTGGCACAGGTCACCGCCACGAAGCCGAGGACGGTGGCCGGCGTGCCGTGGTCGGCGCCGGCCATCACCAGCGACCCGACGAGCGAGATGGCGCTGATGGCGTTCGTCGTGGACATGAGGGGCGTGTGCAGGAGCGCCGGCACCTTGGAGATGACGAAGAACCCGACGAACCCGGCGAGCACGAAGACGTAGATCTCGATGAGCTGGACGTGCATGGATGACCCCGGAGCCGCTAGACCCGGACCTTCCCGTCGTGGACGACGAGCATGGGTCCGGCCACCTCGTCGGCGGGATCGACGTTCAGCTTCCCGTCCTTGACGAGGTACTGGAGGAGCGTCATGACGTTCCGGCCGTACATCTGGCTCGCGTGGAAGGGCACGGTGGAGGGCAGATCGACGGGGCCGAGGATGGCGACGCCCGCCTCGACCACCGTCTCGCCGGGCCTCGTGAGCTCGCAGTTGCCGCCGGTCTCGGCGGCGAGGTCCACCACCACCGAGCCGCGCCGCATGGAGCGGATCATGGCGGCGGTGAGGAGCCGGGGCGCGGGCTTTCCCGGGATGGCGGCGGTGGAGACGACGAGGTCCATGTCCTTCACGTGGGCCGCGATGGCGGCGAGGACGCGCTCCTGCTCGGAGGCGCCGAGCTCCTTCGCGTAGCCGCCCGTCCCCTCCGCCGCCACGGCGGGGACCTCCACGAACGACGCGCCGAGCGACTGCACCTGCTCCTTCACGACCGGCCGGACGTCGAAGGCGGAGACCACCGCCCCGAGGCGGCGAGCGGTGGCGATGGCCTGGAGGCCCGCCACGCCCGCGCCGATGACGAAGGCCTTGGCGGGCGCCAGGGTGCCGGCGGCGGTGGTCATCATGGGCAGGATGCGCGGCAGCGCGGCGGCCCCGAGGAGCACCGCCTTGAAGCCGGCGAGCGTGGCCTGCGAGGAGAGCGCGTCCATCGACTGCGCGCGCGTGATGCGCGGCACCTTCTCCATGGCGAGGGCATTCACCCTCCGTTCCGCGAGGCGCGACAGGACGCGGTTCCCCGCCGAGGGCGAGAGGAGGCCGACGAGGAGCGATCCGGCGGGCAGCGCCCCGGCCTCCCGCTCGTCCGGGCAGCGGACCCTCGCCACGATCTCCGCCCCGTCGTAGACCGCGGCGCCCGGGTGCGTCGTGGCGCCGGCCGCCTCGTAGGCGCCGTCGCCGAAGCCGGACTCCTCGCCCGCGCCCTTCTCCACGCGGATCTCGTGGCCCTGCTTCACGAGGCGGGCCACGTTCTCCGGCACGAGCGCCACTCGTCTTTCTCGAGGCGCGGTCTCCTTCGGAACGGCGATGCGCATGGTTTCCTCGTGCCCGGGCGTAACTTGAGGTGAGGCCGGCGCAGAAGACCCCTCGCGGGTTGCCCCGCGCCGCGGCGGGGAGCACGGCCTGAATCTCCTGCACGCGGGCCGCGAGGAGAAAGAGCCATGGCGGAGCCGAAGAAACCGGGAGTGAATGCCCCCGAGGTGCCGCGCCCAGCCGCCTCCCGCGCCCGAGATCCCGGGGCGCAGCGGCGCGCCCGGCCGGGAGATCCCGGGCGTCCCGCGGCCGGAGCCGGAGGTGCCTCGCACGCCCGCGCGCCCCGAGGCGCCCTTCGATCCGAACGCGCCGGGGCAGTGAGCGGCCGCGGCGAGGAGCCGCGGCCTCGCGGATCGCCGGGCGGGACCGGGCCGGCTCGGGCCCGGACGGGCGCGGCCCGGAGGGCCCCGGCGTCACGGAGCGGAGCGGATCCGGAAGCGGCGGACGAGCACGACGACCCAGTACAGCCTGCAGCCGATGCAGAGCCCCGTCGCGGCGGCGAGGCCGGCGAGCGCGCCGACGGCGAGCGCCAGCACCCAGCCCAGCGCGTGCGCTCCCGCCGCGTGCGCGAGGAGCGACGCGCCGAGGAAGACGGCCCCCACGGTGCTCGCGAAGCGCGGAGGGCGGGCGTCCTCGAACGAGGCGGAGGAGAGCCGCGGCCGGACGTACGCGTCGAAGGCGCGGACCGGCAGGTTGCCGCGGCGGCCGAGCGCGGCGGCGAGGGCGAGGTGGAGCGCGGGGAGGGCGAGGAGCCGCCAGTCCCCCAGCGCCGCGGCGGCGGCGACGAGGACGGCGACCACGGCCTGCGCGGTGCGCGCTGCGCGCGTGTCGAGGAGCGGGAATCCGGGAGCGGCGGTGGCGTCGGCGGCGAGGTCGGGCATGGCCGCGGATGTAGCGGACCCTCGTCTGCTATGCCAGACAAACGTCCGCCCATGATGCCGGAGCGGATGGGTATGCCGCCTCCGGGGCAGACGCGGGGCGGGCGCGCCTCAGGGAGCTATCGCCCGCCGATGTACGTCTGGAGCTGATCGATGAGGAACTGCTTCTCGTCCAGCATGAGCTGGATGATGTCCCGCATCGAAACCACGCCCACGATGCGGCCGCCGTCCTCCACGAGGAGGTGGCGGGTGGTGTTGTCGCGCATGAGCGCCGAGCACTCGGCCTCGGTGGCGTCGGCGGAGACGCGCGGCATGCCCGGGCGCATCGCCTGGCGGATGGGGGTCGAGGCGTTCCCGTCGCGCGCGAGGACCGTGACGACGAGGTCGCGCTCCGTGACGAGCCCGACGACCTTGCCTTCGTCCCGGACCGCGACCGAGCCGATCTTCCGGTCTTCCATGAGCCGCGCCGCGTCGCGGATGGGCGAGCCGCCGTCGAGGGTCACCACGTCGCGAGTCACGTGCTTGCGGATCGAAGCCATGGAGCCTCCCCGTCAGGTGGTAGATCTTCCGTTAATGGGCGTTCCACGGATCCGGGAGGGCGTCCGACCGGCGGGAATGAGGGGTGCCGCGAGCGGGGCAGCGCGCTCGGGGCGTCAGAACGCGTCCTAGAACGCGTTCCTGTTGACCAGCCACATGCCCGTCCGGATCCCGCCGTACCGCTCGACGCACTCCGCCGGCGCGCCGGGGTGGTCCCAGACGATGGGCGCGAACACGCTCTCCAGGCCCTCCCAGTCCGGGCTCGAGTGCATCGGGTCCCCGAGCCGGTAGTGACCGAGCTCGTGCAGGAGCTCCGCGGCCTCGAAGCAGCCCCGGGATTCCGCCGCCACGCGAACGGAAAGCGTGTGGTTCAGGTAGTCGGTGCAGCCGTCGTTCCGGTCCGCCAGGTAGCACGGGTAGTCGGAGGACTCGCGGTACTGGATGCGCCACCCGCCGAGGCTCGAGAGGCCCCAGTACGGGAGCTCGCGGTCGAGGAGCGCGTCCATGCGGCGCTTCGCGGCGTCGAGGTCGGGCGGCGGCCGGGTGAACTCGATGCAGGCGCCGTGGCTCTCGAAGGCGCAGTGCCAGGGCTCGCACCCCGAAAGCGCCGCGAGCGCGGCCACCGCGCAACCGAAGAGCGTGCCCTTCCTCGACGCCCACCGCACCAGTGGCAAACTGGAGACGGGCACGCGCAACGGGACGTGCCCGGCCGAGCGGCCGACCTGCAGGCGAGCCCCCGCCCGCCCGCGGCGAGCACGCCCGGCGGAGCCGCCTTAGAAGCGGGGGGAGGCCAGCGCCGATGGCGACGATCCAGCGCAGGCGGGCGCGCGATCCGCTCTGGTACAAGGACGCGATCTTCTACGAGACGCACGTGAAGTCGTTCTTCGACTCGAACGACGACGGCGTCGGCGACTTTCGCGGTCTCGTCGAGAAGCTCGACTACCTCCAGGACCTCGGCGTCACCTGCCTGTGGCTCCTGCCGTTCTTCCCGTCGCCGCTGCGGGACGACGGCTACGACATCTCGGACTACAAGGCCATCCACCCGGACTACGGAACGCTCGAGGACTTCCGCGAGCTCGTGGCCGCGGCGCACGCGCGGGGCATCCGCGTGCTCGTGGAGCTCGTGGTGAACCACAGCTCGGACCAGCACCCCTGGTTCCAGCGCGCGCGGCGCGCCCCGCAGGGCTCGCCCGAGCGCGCCTACTACGTGTGGAGCGACACCGACGAGAAGTACCAGGACGCGCGCATCATCTTCACCGACACGGAGAAGTCCAACTGGACCTGGGACCCCGAGGCGAAGCAGTACTACTGGCACCGCTTCTTCTCGCACCAGCCGGACCTCAACTTCGAGAACCCGGAGGTGCTCCGCGAGATGCTCGGCGCGCTGTCCTTCTGGGCGGAGCTGGGCGTGGACGCCTTCCGCCTCGACGCCGTGCCCTACCTCATCGAGAAGGACGGCACGAACTGCGAGAACCTGCCCGCCACCCACGAGGTGATCCGCCGGATCCGGCGGCATGTGGACGAGCAGTTCCCGGGTCGCATGCTGCTCGCCGAGGCGAACCAGTGGCCCGAGGACGTGCGCCCCTACTTCGGCAGCGGCGACGAGTGCCACATGGCCTTTCACTTCCCGCTCATGCCGCGCATCTTCATGGCGCTGCGGCTCGAGAACGTGGAGCCCATCGTCGACATCATGAGGCGCACGCCGCCCATCCCGGACAACTGCCAGTGGGCGCTCTTCCTGCGCAACCACGACGAGCTGACGCTGGAGATGGTGACCACCGACGAGCGCGACTACATGTACCTCGCCTACTCGCAGGACCCGCGCATGAAGCTCAACGTGGGGATCCGCCGGCGCCTCGCGCCGCTCGTCGAGGGGTCGCGCCGCCGCATCGAGCTCCTCAAGTCGCTCCTCTTCTCGTTCCCGGGCACGCCCGTCATGTACTACGGCGACGAGATCGGCATGGGAGACAACATCTACCTGCACGACCGCAACGGCGTGCGGACGCCCATGCAGTGGAGCCCGGACCGGAACGCCGGGTTCTCGCGCGCCGATCCGGCGAGGCTCTTCACGGCGCCCGTCTCCGATCCCGTGTACGGCTACCAGTCGGTGAACGTCGAGGCGCAGCTCAAGAACCCCTCCTCGCTCCTGCACTGGACGCGGAACGTCATCGCCCTCCGGAAGCTCTTCAAGGCCTTCGGGCGCGGCACCATGGAGTTCCTGCCGGTGGCGAACCGCAAGGTGCTCGCCTACGTGCGCCGCCACGACGAGGACGTGCTCCTCTGCGTGGCGAACGTCTCGCGCGTCGCACAGCCCGCGGAGCTCGACCTCTCGCAGTTCGAGGGCTACGTGCCGGTGGAGATCGTCGGCTACACCGAGTTCCCCCGCATCGGGAAGCTGCCCTACTTCCTCACGCTCGGCCCGTACGGCTTCTACTGGTTCGAGCTCAGGAAGCCGGGATGACGAAGCCGCAGGAAGGAGGACGGCCATGGTGTGCGAGCACGTGAGGGAGATCCGCAACGTCGAGCCCGACGCGGAGGGCTGCAGCGATTGCCTGGCGGTGGGAGACCGCTGGGTGCAATTGCGGATGTGTCTCACCTGCGGTCACGTCGCCTGCTGCGACTCCTCGAAGAACAAGCACGCGACCGCGCACTGGAAGGCGACGCATCACCCCATCATGCAGTCCGCCGAGCCCGGCCAGGGCTGGCGCTGGTGCTATCCGCACGGCGACTACGTGGATCCCGAGGGGGAGTGGCCGGTGGCGGAGTAGCGGGGGTGCGGCGCGCGCGTGTCACCGGGACCGGGTTCCCGGGCCTTTGTGACGTAAAGCTCGCCACACCACGGCCACAGGATATTCCTGCGGGCGGTCCGGTTGATAGGAATGGGCCACCCGGAGGGACGAATGCGTGTTCCAGGCGACTGGGCGGTGCTGTTCAAGAAGATCCCCGTGCCCGAGAGGCGCGAGATCCTGTGTCGCTGCACCTGGTGCGGATGGACCGTGCGCATCCTGAGCCCCGGCGAGCAGGTCCCCAGCCACGAGTGCCCGGGGCCCCAGCCCGGGCTCGAGCCGAA
>DATDDC010000255.1:0-5423 GCA_036523995.1 Anaeromyxobacter sp. | reverse complement strand
GAAGATCCGCTCCGACGAGGGGAGCCTCACCACGAAGGAGGGCGAGCTCCGCGCCGCGCGCGACCGCCTCGCCGAGCTGCAGGCGCTCGTGGACGAGCTCTCCAAGTCCAAGAAGAAGCTCGAGGCCGCCAAGGCGGAGCTCGAGAAGAAGAGCGGAGAGTACGAGCAGCTCGCCTCGTCGCTGCGCGGGGAGATCGAGGCCGGCCGGGTGGAGCTCATGGAGCTGCGCGGCAAGACCACGGTGAAGATGAAGGACAAGATCCTGTTCTCGTCGGGGTCCGCCACGATCGGCACCGACGGGCGCGCGGCGCTCCGCAAGGTCGCGGAGGCGCTCCGCGGCATCCAGGGGAAGACGATCCGGGTGGAGGGCCACACCGACAACGTCCCGACCGGCTCGGGCGGCCCGTTCCCGTCGAACTGGGAGCTCTCGACCGCGCGCGCGCTCGCGGTGGTCCACTTCCTCCAGGACACGGGCGTCGATCCCACTCGCGTCTCGGGCGCGGGCTACGCAGAGTTCCAGCCGCTCGCCTCGAACGACACGCCCGATGGGCGAAGCCTCAACCGGCGCATCGAGATCGTCCTCGCTCCCCTGGAAGGCGTGGTCGCCGCGCAGACGGCGCCGGTGAAGAAGCCGCCACCCGCACCCGCGAAGGACAAGCTGTAGCGGGAAGTACCCGCCGGGAAGGCTACGAAACCGCTTGCCGTTCGCGCGCGCGAGGCGCAAGAAAACCGGATGACCCGACCGATCTTCGCCCTCCTCGTCGCGCTCCTGGCGGGCGCCTGCGCCACGCATCGAGCCAGCTCGTCGCAGCAGAAGGCCGCTGCCGCCGCGACCCCGCAGGTCGCGACCGGCAAGCCCCTCGTCCTGTGCAGGCCGGAGCGTCCCACCGGAAGCAACATCATGACGCGCGTGTGCTACTCCGAGGACGACATCGGCGCGCTCGATCCTGCTGCCCAGGAGGAACTGCGGCGCGCGCTGCAGCAGGGGAGCTATCAGCCGATCCGCAATTGACGGATTCGGTGGGCGGGCTGCGGGCCTGATCCCGTGGCCGAGTCCGAGCCCGGGTTCTTCAGGACCGCTCGGGTACGGGCCCGGGCACGAAGAAGCCCTCACCGCGCCCCGTGAGCGAACGGGATGCGGAAGATCTCCGCGAGCACCCCGCCCGCCGTGTTCGCGCCGCCCACGCCCGTGCCCTGAACCACGAGCGGCCGCTCGGGGTGGCGCGCCGTCGTGAACGCGGCGAGCGCCTCGACCCCCGAGATCCGCGCCGCGGGGTGCGACGCCTCCAGGAGGCGCGGCCCGACCGAGACGTCCAGCCTTCCGTCGGAGCCCACCTCGACGTGCGCCAGGTAGCGGCGCACCTTCCCCTCCGCGGTGGCGCGCCCGACCTCCGCCGCATGTGAGGCGTCCCCGCCGCGCAGCGCCGCGATGAGGTCGTCCGGCGTCCCCGGGCCGAGGAGCTCCGCCGGAGCGAACGGCTCGATGCGGACGTCCTCCAGCGAGAGCTGCCCGCCGATCTCCCGTGCCAGGATGAGGGCCTTGCGGGCCGAGTCGCGGCCCGAGAGGTCGTCGCGGGGATCCGCCTCGGTGTATCCGAGCCCCATGGCCCAGCGAGCCGCCAGGGAGAGCGGCACGCCCCGCGCGGTCTCGGTGGCGAGGAACCCGAGGGTGCCGGAGAGGGACGCCTCGATCGACCGCACCCGATCGCCGGCCTGGAGGAGCCGCCGCAGCGTGCCGATGACGGGCAGGCTCGCGCCCACCGTACACTCGTAGTGATAGTGGGCGTGGTGCTGCCGGCGGACCTGCTTGAGCTGCTCCATGCGCCGCGCCGGCACGACGAGGGGCCTCTTGTTCGACGAGACCACCTGGATCCCGCGGCGGAAGGCCTGCTCGTAGACCTCCTCCATCCCGTCCGCCGCGGTGAGGTCCACGAGCACGGGCCGGGGGAGCACCGCGAGCCGGTCGAGGACGGCGGGGGCCGTGGTTCCACCGAAGGGCCCCGTGGCCGGGGCCGCCGGGAGCGCCTCGCGCCACCGCTCCAGATCGACGCCCTCGTCGTCGAAGAGCGTCCCGCGCCGGTCTGCGATGCCGACCACGCGCAGGACGACGTCGTAGTCGCGCTCGAGCTCCGTGCGCTGGGCGCGGATCTGCTGGAGCAGCTCGGATCCCACCTTGCCCTTGCCCAGCACGAGCAGGGAGAGGCCATGCTGCGCGTACGCGCGCTCGATGGGCTCCTCGGAGGCCTCGGCGGCCGCCCCGGCGCGCGCCGGCCGGGCCCGCGGGCGCCCGCGGAAGTCCGTGACCATGTCCGAGAGGCGATCCACGTCGATGAGGAAGGCGTCGTGGCCGTGCGGCGAGTCCATGACGGCGAGCCGCGCGTTCGGCGCGAGGGAGGCGACCTCGCGCTGCTCCCAGGGCCAGTAGAGGACGTCCGAGTCGATGGACACGACCAGCATCGGCTGCTTGAGCGACCGCAGCACCTCCTCGTAGTCGCCCCGGCCGCGGGCGACGTCGTGGGTGTCCATGGCGCGGGTCAGGGTCACGTACGTCGCGGCGTCGAACCGGTCGACGAGCTGCTTCCCCTGGTAGCGCAGGTAGCTCTCGATGGCGAAGAGGTCCTCGGTCTGCGCGCGCCTCGCGAAGCGCAGCTCGAAGGAGGGCTGGCTGCGGTAGGAGATCATCGCCATCTGGCGCGCCACCGCGAGGCCGGCCGAGGGCGGATCGGCGGGGTCGTACCGGCCGCCCTTCCAGCGCGGGTCGGCGTAGATGGCCTGGCGCTGCGCCTCGGAGAGGCCGATGCACCAGGCCGAGTGCCGCCCGGTCGAGGCGATGAAGGCCACCGACTCGACCAGCGACGGATAGAGGAGCGCCCACTCCAGCGCCTGCATCCCGCCCAGCGAGCCCCCCATCACCATGCGCACGCGCCGGATGCCGAGCGCCGCGCCGAGCGCGTGCTGCACCCGTACGATGTCGCGGATGGAAATCTGCGGAAACGTCCCCAGCCACGGCTCGCCCGTGGCCGGGTCGATGGCGGTGGGCCCGGTCGTGCCGTAGCAGCTCCCCAGGATGTTCGAGCAGACGACGAAGTCCTTCTCCGGATCGAGGGCACGGCCCGGGCCGAACATCCGGGTCCACCACAGATCCGCGTCGGCCGAGCCGGTGAGCGCGTGGCAGACCACCACCGCGTTGGAGCCCTCGGCGTCGAGCGTGCCCCAGGTTCGATAGCCGACGCGCACGCCGGGCAGGGTCCCGCCGAGCTCCAGCGCGAGGACGCCCGGGAGATCGAGGTACCGGGTCTCCGCCGACACGAACGCCGCCCGCCCCGCCTCCGGCGCTCGCCGCCCGCTGCCGTCCGCCGATCCCATGGAGCGCCGAACGTACCGGGAGGGCTGGTCGGCGGCAAGCGCTCGCCGCCGGCTCGCGCACGCCCATCCGACCTCGCCCGAGCCTCGCGGAACGCGCGGCCGGGCGGCGGGCCGCGTGCATCACGGGACGGAGGGAGCGCTGCTTCGCGCCTTCACCGCGGAATCGACCGCCGACGCGATCCCCGCGCCTCCCAGCCGTTTCTCGACGATCGCGTCCACGCCGGTCGCCTCGAGCCGGCTGCGCGCGAACGGGTCGTCCGTGCCCGTCGCCACCACGATGGCGAGGTCCCGCTCTCCCCCCGCCCCGCGCACCGCCCGCACGAACGCCTCGCCGTCCATGTTCGGCATCGCGAGATCCGTGACCACGGCGTCGAGCGACAGGAGCTCGTCGGTGAGCATGCGCAGCCCCGCGGCGCCGTCGGGGGCCTGGAGCACCTCGTACCCGCGCTCGGTGAGGGCGTCGCCCAGGATCTCGCGGCAGAGCGCGTCGTCGTCGATGACGAGCGCGCGGCGCGGCCGGCCCGAGAGCAGCGCGAGGCTCTTGCCGATGAGCGCTTCCTGCTCGGGCCCGGACTCGAACTTCACGCCCATGCCGGCCTCGTCGCCCCACACGACGCGCGCGTCGACCTCGACGCGATCGCCGGAGGGCAAGGCGAACTCGAGCCGGACCCGCGTACCCGCGCGTGGCGCCGATCGCGTCCGGAGCTGGGCTCCACCCTGGCTGATGTTCGTGAGCTCCATCCCGCAGTCGAGCGCGCCCTCCGGTGCCTCGGCGATCGGCGCCTCCGCGATCGGCATCGCGGCGACCGGCGCGCGGTAGGCGAATCGTGGAGCGGAGCGCCTCCGACCCGCCGTCCGACGCTCCCACGCGGCGAGCAGCCCGATCTGGTCCGGCGGACCCGCCACGATTCGCGCCCGGAAGCCGCCGGGCATCCCGGGACCCTCCTGGCCCGGCGACACGTGATCGAGGATCCGCGTGACGACGATGCCGCTCGACCCCGAGCCGCGGATCAGGATCGGCAGCGCGTCGCCGAGCGGGGGCGCCAGGGCCGCGGGAAGAAAGAGCATCCCGGTCGCCGCGTCGTAGCGAACGCCGTCGTGCGATTCCGGGCGGTCGAGGTCGACGCAGGGAATCGCGTCGGGTCGCCGCGCGGGCGCCGGCCAGCCCAGCGCCGACGCGATCGACCGGACGGCCTCGGCGAGCATCGAGGCGCGCACGGCCTCCATGCGCCGCTCGCAGCCCGCGAACAAGCGCGGGTAGGCGCCCCGGGCGTGCTCCGACACGTCCGCGAGGCGGCGGCCGCGGCCCCCCACGACCCCACACCAGAACGCGATGCGGCGGCTCGCGTCCTCGGACGCGCCACGCGTCCTCGCGAGCGCCACGAGGAGGCGCGCGCGCTGCCGGTACCCGAGATCCACTTCCACGAGCTCTCCCCGGCACATCCTCGGCAGGTCGGCGAGGAAACCGCAGGCGTCCTCGATGCGACCCGGCGACAGCGTCGAGAACACCATCGCAGTCGTGGCGAGGCTCCCGGTCCGCATGGCGTGGCACTCCATGCCGTATGCCTCGGTGCAAGGAGGGGACCACCGGCGAACCGTCGCCCGCCGGGCGTCAGCCGACCGCCGCGGCGACCCAGGGTGCCGGCGCGGCGTGGGCGGTCGACCCTGGAGATTCGCGGCTGGGCGCCGCGCCTCAGGGGCTTCGCGGACCCGCGTCGTCACGGCGAGAAGCGCCCAACCTGGCGCCGTTCGCGTGGCGCAACACTTGCTCTGCGTGAGAGCGCCCGTGACGGGGCAGGAGGAGCGATGCAGCCGACGATCGTGATCGTGGAGCGGACCGCGCTGGAGCGCGCGGTGCGCATGTGCGAGGGGCTCACGACGGACGGCGCCCGCGGGCTCGTGATCGTGTCGTCGCCGCAGGTCCCTGCCGCCGGGCACGGCGATGCGCTGCCTGCCGTGCAGGTGCCCGTGCCCGGAGAATGGCCCGTGGATCTCGCTCAGCTCCTGCGGCGCGTGGAGGCGCAATACATCGAGGCGGTGCTCGCCGCGACCGGCGG
>DATDDC010000254.1:0-1873 GCA_036523995.1 Anaeromyxobacter sp. | reverse complement strand
CTCGGCGCGCGGCGCGGCTGAGATGCCGCGCGCGTACGAGAGCCGATCGCGTGGCGCGCCTCCGAACTCGGGCGCGCGCTCGCCTTCGGCGACGCGCGCCCTCGGACAACGTCGGCGCGGACGGCTGCACGATTCGCGCGCGAAGCGGAGGATTGCGCGGCGCGCCTGCGGATGCGCCGGCAGCCGCCGGCCCGGGGCTCCGCTATCTCCCGAGCGCGGGCGCCTGTACCCGGTCAGCGGAGCAGCTTGCTCGCCGTTCCGGTCGCGGTCCGGAGGCGTAGAAGGGCCGGGGCGGGTCATCGCGGCGAAGGAGCGGAGCGAGTCCTGGGCGACGCCACATCATCGGGGCGCAGTGCACGAGCGTGCCACCGCCCGTGCACAGCCGCTCTAGCGCAGCGGTGGCACAGTCTCGTGCGCGCCGGTTCGATCGTGCGCCGCCGTCTCCAGGACGGGGCACCTTCGGGTCTCGCGGAGCGACGCCGCCGCGAAGGCCCGCTCCGGCCCGCACGGAGACGGAGGCCCACGGTAGGGGATTCGAGCGGAGGCCCACGGCAGGGGATTCGAGCGGGAGCCCACGGCAGGGGATTCGAGCGGGAGCGACGCCGCCGCGAAGGCCCGCTCCGGCCCGCGCGGAGACGGAGGCCCACGGTAGGGAATCCAAGCTACTTCCCCGCCTTCTTCCGCTCCTCCGCCTCCCGCTTCCTGACCTCCCGCTCGATGGCCTCCATGGGATTGCCGGTCACCCTCTGCGGCTTCCCCGCCGCCGTGCGCGCGTCCACGACCGAGACCTTGATGTCGGCGCTGCGCGCCCCCTCGACCTCCACGAAGGCGGTCGTCTCGCCCGCTGCCACCGCCCAGAGCTGGGCGCGGCCGTCGCCCCGGCAGACGTTCTCGTCCGCGCAGCGGCTCATCGCGACGCGGCCCTGCACCGGAGCCCCTGCGTCGTCGAAGACCGCCACCGCGAGCGCGAACGGCGCCGGCTCGTCGGTGACCTTGAGGGCGGCGTGCTCCGGGCCCACCGTGACCTTCGCGACGACGCGCACCGAGACCGGGACCTCGCCGCGCACGTCGCCGATGGAGCAGCGGATGGCGGCATTGCCCGGGCCCGTGGCCGTGACCGTCCCGTCGTTGTGCGGCCCCGAGACCTTCGCGACCGCCTCGTTCGTGGAGGACCACGCGCAGACGTGATCCGGAGCCTGCTTCCCGTTCTTCGCGATGGGCGTGGCGTGGACCTTCGCGGTCTGGCCGCGCACGCCGAAGCGGAGCGCGCTCGGCTCCATCTCGACGCGGGTGGGCTTGTCGCAGGCCGCCGCGGCGAGGAGCGCGAGCGGCGCGAGGAGGAGCGCCCGCGGATGGGGGACGATCGATCGGTGGGCCATGCCTTGGATCGTACCGCGCGGACGGCGTCAACGGAGCACCGGCGCGAGGTGATAGAGCATGACGTACACGACCACACCCGTGACGGAGACGTACAGCCACACGGGCAGCGTGGCGCGTGCGATGCGGCGGTGATCCGCGAAGCGCGCCCTGAGCCCCAGGAAGAGCGTCCGGAGGACGAGCGGCGCCGCCAGCGCGGCGAGGAGCGTGTGGCTCACCAGGACGGCGAGGTAGGCGACCTTGAGGGGACCCTCGCCCGGGAAGCGGTGCGTGCCGGTGAGCGCGATGCGCGTGAGGTAGCCCGCGAGGAAGAGCGTCGAGCAGCCGACCGCGGCGAGCATGAGGGCGCGGTGGCGCTCGCGACGGCCTCGCCGGATGGCGCGGAAGCCGAGCACGACCAGCGTCGCGCTCGCGGCGTTGAGCGTGGCGTTCGCGGTGGGCAGGGCGTCGGCGAGGCTCATCCCCTCGGAGCCCTCCGGCTCGCCGCCACGGCGAG
>DATDDC010000253.1:0-5205 GCA_036523995.1 Anaeromyxobacter sp. | reverse complement strand
AGGAGATCCTGCCGGAGGTGAGAGAGGTGCTCGCCATGGGGGGCGGGCGGATCGTGGAGCGAAGGGCGTGGGGGAGCGGAGGCGGGGGAAGAGCCGACGGCGACGCCGACCGCGGCCGCCGCGCTGACCGCGACCTCGACCTCGACCTCGACCTCGACCTCGACCTCGACCCCGACCTCGACCCCGACCCCGACCCCGACCCCGACCTCGACCTCGACCCCGACCGCGACCGCGACCGCGACCGGGATCACGGCCTCGACCGACCCCGCGACCCCGCCGAGGTATTCCTCGCGTCCGGCGTCACGGTGCGCGTCGAGGGCCGGGACGTGCTCCGCGGCCTCGACTTCACCCTCCGCGAGCGCGAGCAGGTGGCGGTCGTGGGGCCGAACGGCGCCGGGAAGTCGACGTTCCTCCGGCTCCTCGCCGGCGACGAGCAGCCCGCGGCGGGCCAGATCCTCCGGCTCGGCCTGGGCCCGCAGGCCGGCGCCTTCGACCTGCGCGGCAGGATCGGCCTCGTCTCGCCGGAGCTGCAGGCGCGGCATCGCTTCGACGCCACCGGGGAGGCCGTCGTCGTCTCCGGCTTCCACGGGACCATCGGGCTCGCCGAGGAGCCGTCCGGCGAGGAGCGGGCTGCGGCCTCGGCCGCGATGCGGCGCCTGGGCATCGCGCACCTCGCCGCGCGGCACCTCCTCACGCTCTCCTACGGCGAGCTGCGGAAGCTCCTCCTGGCGCGGGCGCTCGCGCCCCACCCGCGGGCGCTCCTCCTCGACGAGCCGCTCGCCGGCCTCGACCCGCCCTCGCGCGCGTGGATCCTCGAGGCGGTGGAGGACGCCTGCGCGGGCGGCGCCGCGCTCGTCCTCGTGACCCACCACGAGGACGAGGTGCCGCACGGCGTCGGCCGCGTGCTCCGGCTCGAGGGCGGGAGGCTCGTGCCCGCCCAGGCCAACGCCTAGGCCTTGGCGGCGCCGGCGCCGCGCCCGACCAGGCCCGCCACGAGCGCGCGCAGCGCCGTCGGGTCGAAGGGCTTGTCGATTCTCGTGTTGGGGACCGCCGAGAGGAACTCCCGCGCCTCCGGCGTGAAGGCGCCGCCGCTCATGAACACGATCCGGTCCGCCAGGGCCGGCAGCTCCGCCCGCAGCACGCGGTACAGCTCCATCCCGGTGATCTCCGGCATCATCACGTCGCAGAGCACCGCGTCGAAGTCGGACTCGGAGTGGATCACCCGGAGCGCCTCGCGCCCGCTCGTCGCCGCCACGACGTCGTGATCGCGGCGCAGCACCCGCTCGATGACCGCTCCGATGCCGGGCTCGTCGTCGACGACGAGCACCCGCCCCCGCCTGGCCGCGGCCGGTGGCTCGGCCGGGCGCGCCGGCGGGCGGGCGGGGACGAGGCGCGCGGGGTCGGCGGCGGGAAGGACGACCGTGAACGCGGTCCCCTTCCCGACCTGGGACTCGACGCGGATCTCGCCGCCCAGCGACGACACGATGCCGTGGCAGATGGCGAGGCCGAGGCCGGTGCCCAGGCCCACCGGCTTCGTCGTGAAGAAGGGCTCGAAGACGCGGCCGAGGTGCTCCGGCGCGATGCCCGCGCCGGTGTCGGCCACCGTGGCGACCACGCGCGCGCCCTCGAGGCGGGCGGAGAGGCGGATCTCGTTCCGGTCGGCGTGGCCCTCGGGGATGGCGTGCGCGGCGTTCACGAGCAGGTTCAGGAACACCTGGCCGAGGCGCGCGGCGTTCGCGTCCACCGCCAGCGGCGCCGCGGGAACGTCCACCGCCACCTGGGCCCGGTGCTTGATCTCGTGGCGCGCGATCGCCAGCGACGACTCGAGCACGGTGCGCAGGTCCACCGGCCCGCGCCCCTCCTCGTCGGGCCGGGAGAAGGTCTTCAGGTCGGCGACGATGCGCCGGACGCGCTCCGCCCCGTCGGCCGCGTCGCGGAGCGCCTCGCGCACGGCCGCGCTCCCCTCCGCGGACGAGCCGGCCAGCGCCGCCTCCGCCACGCGCACGTTCGAGATCACCCACGCCAGCGGATTGTTGATCTCGTGCGCCACGCCGGCGGCCAGCACGCCCAAGGAAGCGAGACGCTCCGAGGAGGCGAGCCGCTCCGAGGCCCGCCGCAGCTCCTCGTCCGCGCGGAGCCGCTCGGTCCGCGCCACCGCCTCGCGCCGCGCCACCTCCGTCCTCCACCAGGCGAGTGCGAGGCCGGCCGCGACGAGCAGGAGCGCGCCCGTGATGAGGGCGTCCTGCGTGGGCCCGAGCCGGCCGCCGCCCAGGCGCCGATGCACGGCCCAGCCGAGGAGCGCGGCACCGCTCAGCACGGCGGCGAGCGCGGGGGCCAGCGCGGCCCGGTCGAGGGCGGACGGCCTGCGCTGGTCGCTCGCCCTGGGTGGCCTCATCCGGTGCGCCTCGTGCCCCGCAGCTGCCCCGCGGCGTCGATTTCACTTATGCGGCGTTCCGGTGCAGGATCGCCGCCGATGGCCGGATCGAACCGACGGTCGCCGCCTCCTCGACCCACCTCCCGGATGCAGCCGGCCGGGCGCGGAGCGCAGCCTGCCTCCGCCCTCGTCGCTCCCGAGCCCGCGGTGCACAGGATCACCGGGCCGATGTTCATCGACACGGCTGCGGGCAAGTTCCAGGACATGCGTCCCCCACCGCCTCCGGTGATGTCGCGGCGCGAGTTCGAGGCCGAGCTGCAACGGCTCCTGCGCCAGTACGCATCCGAGGAGGCCAACCCGGGATCCATACA
This sequence comes from Anaeromyxobacter sp., assembly GCA_036523995.1. Lineage (GTDB taxonomy): Bacteria > Myxococcota > Myxococcia > Myxococcales > Anaeromyxobacteraceae > Anaeromyxobacter. The sequence continues at coordinate 2,460 of DATDDC010000253.1, read as the reverse complement.
GTGCGTCGGCTGCCGCCGCTCGGTTTCGTGCATGTTCTGCACGGATTGTGAGGAGTGCTACCGGTGTACCCACTGCAAGGGATGCCGAACCTCCACACATCTGACGCATTGCACGGATTGCGTCGGCTGCCACGACTGCGCCTACTGCGTGTCCAGCGAGAACTGCACGCGATCGAACTATCTCGTCCTCTCCCGCGCGTGCTCGGAGTGCTCGTATTGCTTCGGCTGCGTCGGCCTGGCAAAGCAGGATTTCAACATCCTCAACGTGAAGTACACGCGCTCCGAGTACTTTCGGATCGTGAGGGCCCTCGAGAAGGAGCTCGGGGTCGGGTAGCGCCATGCCCGCGGCGCTCCTCCTCGCGCTCCTCGCGGCAGGCGTGCCGACGGTCTCGGTCGCACCCGAGCAGGCGCGACCGGGCGATGCCGTCCTTGTGCGTGTAGCGGGTACAGAGGAGACACCGGTGGGCACGCTCGCCGGCCGGCCCCTCCTCTTCTGGCGCGCGGGCGCCGAGTGGCGCGCCGTGGCCGCGCTTCCCATCGAGACGTCCCCGGGTCCGGTGACGGCCGCCGCGGAGGCGGGCGGCGCGCGGGCGGAGGCGACGCTCGCCGTGGTGGAGCCGGGCTTCTCGTCGCGGAGCCTCACCCTGGCGCGGCGTTACGTCGAGGAGCCCGTCGATCCCAAGATCCGCCGGCGCATCGCCCTCGACCGGAGCGCCTTCGATCGGGCCTGGGGCCAGCCACCCGCCCCGCCCCGCTTCCTCGGCGGCTTCGGCTGGCCGCGCACGTCGCAGGTCACGGGCCGCTTCGGCGACCAGCGCGTCCTCAACGGGAAGAAGGAGAGCGTCCACTACGGCCTCGACCTCAACGGCCCGCGCGGCGCGCCCGTCGTCGCGGCGGCGGACGGCGAGGTGGTGCTGGCGCGAAACGCCTACTACTCGGGCAAGACCGTCGTGCTCTGGCACGGCGCGGGCGTGTTCACCCTCTACTTCCACCTGGACCGGATCGGCGTCCGCCCGGGCGCGCAGGTGCGCAGGGGCGAGCGCATCGGCCTCCTCGGCGCCACCGGACGCGCCACCGGGCCCCACCTCCACTGGAGCGCGAAGGTGGGCGGACTGTACGTCGATCCCGAGTCGCTCCTCGGGATCGACTTCGCCGCCGGGACGGCGCCGCCGCGCCGGCGCCGCGAGCCCCCCGCGCCCGAGGCGCCCGCGGGCGATGCCAAGCCGCCGGAGGAGCCTCCCCCTCCGCCGCAGCTCCGGCGCTGACGCGAGCGAGGCGAGCGCGCCGGGAGGCGCTTCGCGAGGCCGCGCGCCCAGGGGCCGGGCGAGCAGGGTCGGGGGCGCCCCGCTAAGACGTCGACACCGACGCGATGACCTCGAGCATCGGCCCGAGCAGCGCCGGCGCCGCCGCCACGATGTCGCCCGACTCGAGCATGCCGGCGCCGCCCCGCACGTCGGTCACGGCCGCGCCCGCCTCGCGCGCGATGACGATCCCGGCGGCGACGTCCCAGGGCTTGAGGCCCAGCTCCCAGAAGCCGTCGAACCGGCCCGAGGCCACGTAGGCGAGGTCGAGGGCGGCGCTCCCGAACCGCCGCACCGCGCGCGCCTTGCGGATGAAGGCGGCGAAGAGCGCGAGCGGATACTCATACCTTTGGTGAACGTCGTAGGGGAAGCCCGTCACGAGCAGGGAGCCGCCCAGGACCTGGCGCGCCGAGTGGCGGAGGCGCTCGCGCCCGAGGAAGGCGCCCTGCCCGCGACCAGCGGTGAAGAGCTCGTCGCGCAGCGGGTCGTACGTCGCGCCGGCGGCGAGGCCGCTCGCGTCGGCCACGGCGACGGTCACGGCGAAGTGGGGGAGGCCGTGCGCGTAGTTCGTCGTGCCGTCGAGGGGATCGACGTAGAAGTACAGCCCGCCCGCGCCCGCCCCGCTCGCGCCGGACTCCTCCGCGAGCACGCTCGCGCCGGGGAAGCGCCCGCGGAGGAACTCGAGCAGCGCCGCCTCGCTCGCACGGTCGGCGTCGGTGACGAGGTCGATGCCGCCCTTCATCTCGATGGTGCGGACCTGACCCCATTTCTGGCGCAGCACGGACCCACCCCGCCGCGCCGCCTCCGCGCATGCCTCCACGAGCTCCGGGATCTCCGCCACGCACGACCTCCCGCGCCCCTGGCGCGTGCCGCCGACAGCATAGCGATCCCGGCGGACGGCGGCATCCATCCTGCGCCTCCGGCCCACCGGGGAACACATTTCACTCGTTCCCGTGACGCGCTCTCGCTCGATAGCGTTCACGAATGGTTTACGGCCCCATCGTGCACGCGATAGACTTCCCTCGGTCCGCCGTCGAGCCTTCCGGAGGGGAACCGTGACTCGTGAACCGCCCGCGCGCTTCCCTGCGCGCAGCGCCCTGGCCGTCGCCGCCGCGATCGCCGCCGCTCTCGCCGCCCTCGCCGCGCCCGCCGCGCCGCT
>DATDDC010000252.1:0-4747 GCA_036523995.1 Anaeromyxobacter sp. | reverse complement strand
CCGTCCGCGGTGGCGATGGAGAGCTTCCCGTCGAGCTCCCGCTCCACGTAGATGGGCGGCACGATGGAGCTCGCCATGTGCTTCAGCCCCTCGAGGCCGTGCAGCGGCTCCGCCGGCTCCACCGCGTAGCAGCGCACGCCGGGGGCGAGCGCGCGCAGGCCGCGGCTCGTGCCCATCACCGTGCCGCCCGTGCCGATGCCCGCGACGAACGCGGCCACCTTCCCGGAGAGCGCCTCGGCGATCTCCACGGCAGTGCCGAGCTCGTGCGCGCGGGGGTTCTCCTCGTTGCCGTACTGATCCGGGTAGAACCAGCGGTCCGGCTCCGCCGCCACGAGCTCGCGCACCCTGCGGATGGCTCCGTCGGATCCCTCGAGCGGATCGGAGAAGATGAGCTCGGCCCCGAAGGCCTTGGCGATGCGCTTGCGGGCCGCGGAGACGTTCGTGGGCATGACGAGCGCGCAGCGCAGGCCCAGCGCCGCGCAGATCCACGCGTAGGCGACGCCGGTGTTGCCGCTCGTAGAGTCGACGAGCGTCTTCTCCGGGCCGAAGCGGCCGTCGGCGAGCGCGCTCTCGATCATGCGCAGCGCGGCGCGGTCCTTCACCGAGCCGCCGGGGTTGGCGAACTCGCACTTCCCGTAGATCGTCACGCCCGCGAGGTCCGCCCCCACGCGCCGCAGGCGCACGAGCGGCGTCATCCCCACGAGCGCGGCCAGCGACTCGACGGGCGCGGGGCCGTGAGGCGGCTTCCGCGCCGTCACAGCGCCGCCTCCGGAAACCATTCGGCCATGGAGAAGTAGCGCTCGCCCGTGTCGGGGAAGACGGTGAGCACGCCCTTCCCGGGCCCGATTTCGGCGGCGACGCGCAGCGCCGCCACCGCCGCAGCGCCGCTCGACACGCCCACGAGGAGCCCCTCCTCGCGCGCGAGGCGGAGCTTCATGCGCCAGGCCTCCTCGTCGGAGACGGTGAGGACGCGGTCGTACGCGCTCCGGTCCAGGACGCCGGGGACGAAGCCGGCGCCGAGCCCCTGGATCCGCGTCGTCCCCGCCGCGCCGCCGGAGAGGACGGCGCAGGAGAGCGGCTCGACGGCGACGATGCGCACGCCCGGCTTCTCGCGGCGCAGCACCTTGGAGACGCCGGTGAGCGTGCCGCCCGTCCCGACGCCGGCGACGAAGGCGTCGGGGAGCGCGCCGCCCGCGGCGCGGAACGCCTCGACGATCTCGCGGCCGGTGCCGGCCCGGTGCGCGGCCGGGTTCGCGGGGTTGTCGAACTGATCGAGGAGGAGCGCGCCCTCGCCCGCGGCGATCTCGCGGGCGCGGGCGACGGAGGCGGTGAGCCCGTCCTCCGCCGGGGTGAGGACGATGCGCGCGCCGTAGGCCTCGAGCGCCTGCCGGTGCTCGAGCGCGGTCGAGTCGGGCATGACGAGCGTGAGGGGATAGCCCTTCACCGCGCAGACGAGGGCGAGCCCGACGCCGGTGTTCCCGCTCGTCGGCTCCACCACGCGCCCGCCCGCGGCGAGCCGGCCCTCCCGCTCCGCAGCCTCGACCATGGAGACCGCGATCCGGTCCTTCACCGATCCGCCCGGGTTGAAGGACTCGAGCTTCGCGTGGATGGAGGCCGAGCCCTCGGGCACGACGCGCCGCAGGCGCACCATGGGCGTCGCCCCCACGGCGTCGAGGATGGAGTCCAGCGGAGGCCCGGCGCGGGGTCCGCTTCGGCGCGGCGTCTCGGGCGGAGCGGGCACGCTGCCCTCAGTACCGGGGTACGCTCGGGTCGACCTCCTCGCTCCAGCGGTTGATTCCGCCGGCGAGGTTCCACACGCGCTTGAACCCTGCGGCCTGGAGCTGCCGGACGACCCGGGCGCTCCGGGCGCCGACCTTGCAGTAGACGACCACGTCCCGCGCGGAATCCATGGTGGAGAGCGACTCGGCGAACGACGAGAGGGGCGCGAGGCGCGCGCCCTCGATGCGGCCGATCTCCCACTCGTTCGGCTCGCGCACGTCGACGAGGTCGAGGTCGTCCCCCTTCTTTCGCCGCGCCGCGAGCTCCACCGGCGTGATGGTGGGGATGCCGTTCACCGACTCCGCCTCCTCGGCGCCTCGGATGCCGCAGAACTGCTCGTAGTCCACGAGCTCCTTGATCTCGTGCGTGCCGCAGGCCGGGCAGCGCGGGTCCTTGCGGAGCTTCACGGTCCGGAACTGCATGCGGAGCGCGTCGACGAGCAGGAGCCGCCCCACGAGCGCCTCGCCGATGCCGGTGATGAGCTTCACCGTCTCCGTCGCCTGCACGAGGCCGAGCAGGCCGGGGAGGATGCCGAGCACCCCGCCCTCCGCGCAGGAGGGGACCATGCCGGGCGGCGGCGGCTCCGGATAGAGGCACCGGTAGCAAGGGCCCTCGGTCGTGCAGAAGACCGTGGACTGCCCCTCGAAGCGGAAGATGGAGCCGTAGACGTTGGGCTTGCCGAGGATCACGCAGGCGTCGTTCACGAGGTAGCGGGTCTGGAAGTTGTCCGTCCCGTCCACCACGAGGTCGTAGCCCTTGATGATCTCGAGCGCGTTGTCGGAGGTGAGCCGGGTCTCGTACGGGATCACCTGCACGTGCGGGTTCACGTCGTGGATGCGCTCCCGCGCCGACTCGACCTTCTTGCGGCCCACGTCCTTCGTGCCGTGGAGCACCTGCCGCTGGAGGTTCGTCACGTCCACCGTGTCGAACTCGACGATGCCCAGCGTCCCGACGCCCGCCGCCGCGAGGTAGAGGCCGATGGGCGACCCGAGCCCTCCCGCGCCGACCATGAGGACCCGGGCGGCTTTGAGCCTGCGCTGCCCCTTCAGCCCCACGTCGGGGATGATGAGGTGGCGGCTGTAGCGGAGGATCTCCTCCTGCGACAGCGGTGGCAGCTCGGACACGGGGCGGGCGATGGACACGGCTAACCTCCGGCGATCGCCGGGACGACGACGATCTCGGCGCCGTCCGGCACCGGCGTCTTGAATCCGTTCTGGAACCGGATGTCCTCGTCGTCGAGGTAGAAGATGACGTAGGGGTAGGGCTCGCCCTTGGCGTCCCGCAGGCGGGTGCCGAGCTCGGGATACTTGGCCGACACGTCGGCCACGACGTCGCCGACGGTGGCGCCCTTCGCCTGGTGGACGGTCTGGCCACCCGCCGCCTTGGCGAGCACGGTGGGGAGCCTCAGGGTGATGGCCATGGGTCTATCTCCTCGCTTTCCTTAATGGGCCGGGCCGACGAGCGCCGCGACCTCGCGGAGCCTCGGGTCGATGACGGGGGCGGCCTCGAGGGCGGGCTGCACCGCCTCCACCGTCTTGAGGCCGTTCCCGGTGATGCAGAGGACCACCTCGTCGGTGGCGCGGAGCTTTCCTTCGCGCGCGAGCCTCGCCGCCGCGGCGACGGTCACCCCTCCCGCGGTCTCGGTGAAGACGCCCGTCGTGCGCGCGAGGAGCCGGATCCCCTCCACCAGCTCGTCGTCCGTGACGGCCGCGGCGGCGCCGCCGGAGGCGCGGATGGCCTTCGCGGCGAAGCGCCCGTCGGCCGGGTTCCCGATGGCGATGGAGCGGGCGATGGTGCGGGGCACGACCGGCTCGATGGCCTCGCCGCCGGAGGCGACGAGGTTCACGATGGGGGAGCACCCCGCCGCCTGGGCGCCGTACATGCGGGGCGCCTCTCCCTCGGCGAGGCTCGCCGCCGAGAGCTCGGCGAAGCCCTTGTCGAGCTTGGTGAGGAGCGATCCGCCCGCCATGGGCGCCACGACCGCGTCGGGGAAGCGCCACCCGAGCTGCTCGGCGATCTCGAAGGCCATCGTCTTCGAGCCCTCGCCGTAGTAGCCGCGCAGGTTCACGTTCACGATGCCCCAGCCGAACCGGTCGGCCACCTGGTTGCAGAGGCGGTTCACGTCGTCGTACGTGCCGCGGACGCGCACGAGGTGCGGGCCGTACACGGAGGTGCCGACGACCTTGCCCACCTCGAGGTCCTCGGGGACGAAGATCCACGCGTCGAGCCCGGCGCGCGCGGCCTGCGCCGCGACGGCGTTGGCGAGGTTCCCGGTGGAGGCGCAGCCGACGGTGGAGAGGCCGAGCCCGCGGGCCGCGTTGAGGGCCACGGCCACGACGCGGTCCTTGAACGAGAGGGAGGGATGGGAGACGGCGTCGTTCTTCACCCACGCCCGCCAGACGCCGAGGGCGCGCGCCAGGGCCGGGGCCTCGAGGAGCGGGGTGAAGCCGGTGTCGAGCGACAACGCCGGCTCGCCGAGGATGGGGAGCCATTCGCGATAGCGCCAGATCGAGCGCGGCCGCGCCTCGATCTCCTCGCGCGAGGGTAAGGGCCGGACGGCATCGTAGGCGGGCTCGAGGGGTCCGAGGCACTGCTCGCAGACCGCGGCGGCGGCGGGCGGGTGCTTCGCGCCGCACAGCCGGCAGGAGAGCGGCGCGAGCGCCGGCCCGGAGGGAGCGCGCTCCGCCGGCGGCGCCGAGAGCGCCGCCGCGAGGGACGAGGACATGCTGGCTTCCCTTCTGCCTCGCCCCGGGAGACGGCGCCGGGTCGAGGGGCCTTTTAGCGGTTGGTTTTACGTGGCCGCAATACGCCGCAAATCGCCACGCGCTTCGATCGAGCGGCCCATCCGCTCGAACAGCGGAATCCTAGAAAGCGGACACCTGTCCTGTCAAGCGGATACGGCGCTCAGGCGGCGCACTCCCCGTCCTGGACGGCCGGGCGGAACTCCTCGGCCTGGCCGGGCTCCACG
>DATDDC010000251.1:0-2543 GCA_036523995.1 Anaeromyxobacter sp. | reverse complement strand
CATGGCGCTCATCGACGAGGAGCTCGTCGACGAGCCCCGCGGCCGGCCCGTCCCCACGCGCGTCGAGGTCAACGTGAGCCTGGTCTCGGAGCACAACTTCTACGTGGGCCAGACGCGCCGCATGGACTCGGGCGGGGTCTTCATCGCCACCGCCCTGCCGCCTCCGGTCGGCACCCGCCTCCACGTGCGCCTGGGCCTCGCCGACGGCCGGAAGATCGACCTCGAGGGCGAGGTGGCCTTCGTCCGCGAGAAGAGCGCGACGATCGGCCGCCAGCCCACCGGCTGCGGCGTGAAGCTCTTCAACCTGCCGGGATGGGCCATCGACGCCATCGAGCGGTTCATCCTGGCGCGGCAGCCGATCGTGTACACGCCACTCTAGGCCCGGACGGGCCGGAGCCTCCTGCCGCAGCCGGCCTCGGCCGCTCGGCGGGAAGACATCCGGCCGCTCCCTTGTTCTCGTCGGAGCAGTCCCTCCAGCGGGTGCGCCCGGCCTGCCGTTGCGCCGCGCCGTTCCCGATGGTCATCGTGGGATGCCGGACCGAAGGTGACGGCCAGCCCCGGGCTGGCCCGCATCGCAGCGCGCCGCGCTGCGCCGAAGGAGGCCGTGATGATCCGCCGACTCGCTCCGCTCGTCCTCGCCGCGCTCGCGCTCGCTCCGCGCGCCGCCGATGCGCTCCTCAGCGTCGATGTCTTCTACGGGCTCACCCGGCCGCCCTCGGCGAGCTTCAGCGCCGCGGTGGCCGGGGCGCAGAACAACCCCGATCTCATCGCGAGCTCGCTCCAGATCGCGGGCGGGGACGTCCTCCTGCACCTCGGCACGCTGGAGCTGGGCGCCATCGTCGACACGTCCTTCAAGTCCGGCTCCGCGAGCCAGACGGCGGTGGGCGCGCTCGGGGGCGTGGGCTTCGACCTGCTGAAGACCCTCCGCGTCGAGGCCCTCGGCGAGGTCGGCGGACAGCGCTACGGCGACTTCACCAAGAACCCGAGCATCCTCACGGCGAGCTCGAAGTCGGAGTGGCTTGCCTACGTGGGGCTCCGGCCCGGCGTCGCCTACCGCTTCGACGTCGGGCCCGCGGGCTTCCTCGTCGGCCTCTGGGGCTTCGTGCGCTGGGACCTCACCACGTCGACCGTGCCGGTGACCGTGGCGAGCGCGTCGGGTACCCAGCCCGGCTCGGTGAAGCTCGGCGGCGCGACGATCGGCGCGGTGGCCCGCGTCGGGCTCGACTTCTGACCGTCCCGGGGGCGACGGCGACCGCGACGTCGACCTCGACCCCGACCGCGACCCTCGACCTCGACCCTCGCCCTCGACCCCGACCTCGAGCCGACCCCGGCGGCGCCCGGCCAGGCGGCGAGCTACTCGTCCACCACGCGGTCCGTCCGCCGCACGCCGAGCAGGTACGGCTGGATGAACTGATCCAGCGCGCCGTCGAGGACGTCGTCCACCTTGCCGGTCTCGACCCCGGTGCGGAGGTCCTTCACCATCCGGTAGGGCTGGAGGACGTAGCTCCGGATCTGCGAGCCGAAGTCGATGTCCTTCTTCGCAGCCTCGGCGGCGTCGCGCGCCGCGGCCCGCTTGCGCTCCTCGACCTCGTAGAGCTTGGCGCGGAGGATCTTCCAGGCGACGTTCCGGTTCTTCTGCTGGCTGCGCTCGTTCTGCACCGCCACCACGATGCCGGTGGGGAGGTGGGTGAGCCGCACCGCGGAGTCGGTCTTGTTCACCTTCTGGCCGCCCGCTCCGGACGAGCGGTAGGTGTCGATGCGGACTTCGGCCTCCTTGATGTCGATGACGATGTCGTCCTCGACCTCGGGCGTCACGTCCACGGCGGCGAAGCTCGTCTGCCGCCGCGCGGCGGCGTCGAAGGGGCTGATGCGGACGAGCCGGTGCACGCCCTTCTCCGCCTTGAGGAAGCCGTAGGCGAACTCGCCGCGCGCGATGAACGAGGCGGAGCTCACGCCCGCCTCCTCCCCCGCGGTCAGGTCGGCCGGCTCGACCTCCCAGCCCTTCCGCTCGCAGTACCGCGTGTACATTCGGTACAGCATCGCCGCCCAGTCCATGGCCTCGACGCCGCCGGCCCCGCTCTTCACCTCGACGATGGCCCCGGCGCGATCGTGCGCTCCCGAGAGCATCCTCTGGAACTCGAGCGCCTCGACCTCCCGCGCCACGGCGTCGGCGTGCTGGCCGGCCTCGGCCCTGGCGGCGTCGTCCGCCGCCTCCTCGGCGAGCTCCGACAAGGCCTGCGCATCGTCGAGCGAGCGCCGGACGCGGTCCCACGCGCCCGTCACCTGCTCGAGCTGCGCCTTCTCCTTGAGGAGCGACTGCGCCCGGGCGTTGTCCGACCAGAAGGCGGGGTCCTCGGAGAGCTTGGTCACCTCGGCGACGCGCGCGCGCTTCCGCTCGACGTCAAAGCGACCCCCGGAGCGCCTCCAGGCGTCGGGTGAGCTCTGCGATGCGGTCCTGCGTGGGGGAGGCCATCTTTCTTCTCCGGCTAGGCGCGCCCGCGGGTCCTGCCCCTCCGTACGGCCACGGCGAGCGCTCCCACCGT
>DATDDC010000250.1:0-12382 GCA_036523995.1 Anaeromyxobacter sp. | reverse complement strand
GGCGGGAAGACCGCGTCGCTCGCCGCGGCGGAGCTGCGCCAGCGGCTCGGCTTCTCACGGCTCCCCTCGCTGGCCTTCGACGTTCGCGCCGCGAAGGGGGCCTTCGCCTTCGCGGGCTCGGGGCAGGGGCACGGCACCGGGCTGTGCCAGTGGGGCGCGGCCGGGCTCGCGCGGGAGGGCAAGAGCTACCGCGAGATCCTGGCGCACTACTATCCGGGCACCGACGTCGTCCGCATGTACTGATCGTGAAGCTCTCCGACTTCGATTACGCCCTGCCCGAGGAGCTCATCGCCCAGGAGCCGGTGTCGCCGCGCGACGCGTCCCGGCTCCTCCTCCTCCCGGCCCAGGGTCCGCCCGAGCACCGGGCCTTCGCCGAGCTCGACCGGCTCCTCGCGCCCGGCGACCTCCTCGTCTTCAACGACACGAAGGTCATCCCCGCGCGGCTCGTGGGGCGGAAAGCCTCCGGCGGGAAGGTCGAGCTCCTCCTCTGCGAGCCGGTCGAGGGCGGCACCGGGCGGCGCTGGAGGGCGATGGGCCAGGCGTCGAAGCCGATCCGCGAGGGCGCCGCGCTCGACTTCGGAGGGCTCTCGGCGCGCGTCGTCGCGTCCGAGGGGGAGGGGTTCTACCTCGTCGAGCTCGACCGCGAGGGCGCCGCGCTCGAGGCGGCCCTCGAGCGCGCCGGCCGGATCCCGCTCCCACCGTACATCCGCCGCGAGCCCGCCGAGCTGGACCGCGAGCGCTACCAGACCATCTGGGCCCGCGCACCGGGGAGCGCCGCCGCGCCCACCGCCGGCCTCCACTTCACGGAGGCGCTCCTCGCGCGCCTCGAGGCCCGCGGCGTCCGCCGCGCCAGCGTGACCCTGCACGTCGGGCCCGGGACGTTCCTCCCGATCCGAGGGGAGTCGATCGAGCACCACCGGATGCACCCGGAGCGCTACGAGGTCTCGGAAGCGACCACGGCCGAGATCGCGGCCTGTCGCGCGCGCGCGGGACGCATCGTCGCGGTGGGGACGACGTCGGTACGCACCCTGGAGAGCGCCTTCGACGGCGCCCGGGTCGCACCCGGAAGCGGACGCACCGCCCTCTTCATCCGGCCCGGCCACGCCTTCCACGCCGTGGACGCGCTCGTCACGAACTTTCACCTCCCCCGCTCTACGCTGCTGATGCTCGCCTGCGCGTTCGGCGGGACGGACCGGGTCCTCGCGGCCTATCGCGAGGCAGTCGCAAGAAGGTACCGGTTCTTCAGCTACGGGGACGCGATGGTGCTCTTCCGTGCGTGACCTGCGTCACAGGCCCCCGGGGGAGCCGTGCTATACGTTTGCTCCCTCGCGGGGAGGCCCAGAGCGGTGCAGAGCGTCACGGTGAACTTCGACGCAGCGCAGTACCTCGCCGGCTGGCGTCCGGAGGCCCACACCCTCTTCCTGCCGACGCTGTCGGAGTCGCGCGTCGGCGAGGAGGTGGCGGTCCGCGTCGGCATCTACGGCCAGACCATCCGCGCCACGGTCTTCGGCAAGATCTCGCTCGTGCGGCGCGTCGGGCGGCCGACGCTCCCTCCCGGGGTCGAGGTCCACCTCGACCGGAAGAGCCTCGCGGCGGCGGGCTTCCTCGCCATGGCGGCGCGCGGCGAGCCCGTCAGCTTCAAGGAGCGCGAGCCGCGCTTCGCCCACGAGCAGAAGCTCGCCGTCCAGCACAACGGGGTGGGCGTCGACGTCGTGACCTTGAACGTCTCGGAGGGCGGCTGCGCCGTGCGCTGGGCCGGGCAGCTCCCGCTCGTCGGCGACGTCGTCTCCATCCGGATCGCGGGCGGCCTCTTCCCCGCCACGGCGCGGGCGGTCGTGTGCTGGAACCAGCCCGGCGCCACGACCGAGCGCAGCGTGGGCCTGCGGCTCGCGCCGGGCGGTCGCGGTGCGCGGGCGTGGCACGCGCTCGTCGCGAAGATCGCGAAGTCGGGGGCGCGGGCGGCATGACGCCGCCGGCTCCAGCCGGCGGAGCAAGCCGCGCCGGAGGCACGGCCCCGACCTCGACTCCGGCCTCGACCTCGACCCCGACCTCGACCTCGATCCCCAGGCGCGGGGACGCGGCTTGACAGGGCCGCGTGCGCGGGTGAAACCCCCCGCGTGATCCGCTTCGAGGTCCTCGCCAGGGACGGCGCCGCGCGCCGCGGCCGGCTCGCCACGCCGCGCGGCGAGGTGGAGACGCCCGTGTTCATGCCGGTCGGCACGGCCGCGACCGTGAAGACGCTCGAACCCCGCGATCTCGAGGCGCTGGGCGCGCGGATCGTCCTCGCCAACACGTACCACCTGTTCCTGCGCCCCGGGCACGAGCGCGTCCACCGGCTGGGCGGGCTCCACCGCTTCATGGCCTGGCCCGGCGCCATCCTCACGGACTCGGGAGGCTTCCAGGTCTTCAGCCTGGGCGAGCATGGCGAGGGGCGCGAGGGGAACGGGCCCGGGCTCGTCGAGATCGCCGAGGAGGGCGTCACGTTCCGCTCGCACCTCGACGGCTCGCGCCACTTCCTGTCGCCGGAGCGGGCCATCGAGGTGCAGGAGGCCCTCGGCGCGGACGTCATCATGGCGTTCGACGAGTGTCCTCCCGCGCTCTCGGACCGCGCCTACCACGAGGCCTCGCTGTCCCGGACCCAGCGCTGGCTCGTGCGCTGCCGCGACGCCTGGCGCCGGATGGAGGGCGGGAAGGACGGCTCTCCCGCCGCGCTCTTCGGGATCGCGCAGGGCGGGCTCTTCGCGGACCTCCGCGCCCGCGCCATCGAGGACGCGGCTGCGCTCGACCTCCCCGGGTACGCCCTCGGCGGCTACGCCGTGGGCGAGTCGCGGGAGCGGACGTGGGAGGGCGTGGCGCGGGACGCGCCGCTGCTCCCTGCGGCGAAACCGCGCTACCTCATGGGCGTGGGTACGCCCGGAGACCTCCTCGCCGGCATCGCCGCGGGCATCGACATGTTCGACTGCGTGCTCCCCACCCGCACGGCGCGGAACGGCCTCCTCTTCACGAGCCGGGGGAAGCTCGTCGTGAAGAACGCCCGCCACGCCGACGACGGCGGGCCGGCCGACCCCGCCTGCGCCTGCTACACTTGCCGGACGTTCAGCCGGGCGTACCTGCGCCACCTCTTCCAGGCCGGCGAGATCCTGGGCCTCAGGCTCAACACCCTCCACAACCTGCACTTCTACCTCTCGCTCATGGACGGCGCGCGGCGCGCCATCGAGGAGGGCCGGTTCGAGGCCTTTCGGCTGGAGCGAGAGGAGGCCTGGCGCGAAGGCGAGTCTCCCTGGACACCTCCCTGAAATCGGGCTAGAAAACAGCGCTTTTCCGGCACCGCCCCCTCGACACGGAGCGTCCATGTCCCCCGTCCTCCACGCGTTCCTCTCCCAGACGGCGCAAGATGGGAAGTCGGCGAGCCCGTTCGAAGCGCTGGGCACGTTCCCGGTCTTCATCCTCATCGCGCTGATCTTCTATTTCGTCTTCTTCCGCCCCCAGCAGAAGCAGGCGAAGCAGCACCAGGCGTTCCTCGGGTCGCTGAAGAAGGGCGACGAGGTCGTGACCCAGGGGGGCATCGTGGGGACGGTGGTGCTGGTCGAGGACCGCACGGTCACCATCGACGTGGGCAGCGGCACGAAGCTCCGCGTCGTGAAGGGGCAGATCGCCGGTCAGTGGAAGGTTCCCGAGCCGCAGCAGGCGAAGCTGGAGGCGAAGAAGTAGATGGAACGATCCTGGTACTGGCGCGTCGCGCTCATCGTCGTGGTGACCCTCGTCTCGGCGTACGTCCTCGTGCCGAGCTGGTTCTACTTCCGCCTGCCGCCCGAGCAGCGGACCGGCGAGGCGTACGACAAGTCGGTGCCGCGCTGGGCCATCGACGCGAAGAAGCACCTCAACCTCGGCCTCGACCTGCAAGGCGGCATCCACCTCGCCATGGGCGTGGACGTCGACCGCGCCGTGAAGGCCAAGGTGGCCCGCCGCGCCGACGAGATCGCCGACTACCTCAGGTCGAAGGGCGTCGCCTTCACCGAGGCCCGCCCGGTCGACGGGGGCCGGCGCATCGAGGTGAAGGCGCCGGATCCGGGAGCGGTTCGCTCGGCGGTGCTCGACTCCTACGACCGCGAGATGTACGCGCCGGGCGACGCGCCGCCGGGCTCCGTGCTCTTCGCCTTCAAGGACCAGACGCTCCGCGATTTCCAGGTGAAGGCGGTGGAGCAGGCGGAGAAGGTGATCCGCAACCGCATCGACAAGTGGGGCGTCAGCGAGCCCGACATCAAGCGCAAGGCCGGCTCGCAGATCCAGATCCAGCTCCCTGGGTTCAAGGACCCGGAGAAGGCGAAGGAGCTGCTGGGCCGGACCGCGCAGCTCGAGTTCAAGATCTGCGACGACGAGAACGGCGTGCTCGAGCCGCTCCGCGCCTCCATCCCGCAGTGCCCGGCCGACCGCAGCGGGCCCAGGCTGCCCCTCCCCGAGGGCGGCTGCTGGACCTACGAGCCGGTGGAGCTCCCGAGCGGAGGCACGCACGTGACCATGCTCGCCGCGAACACCCGCGCCGAGCTCGAGAAGCTCATCCAGGAGAAGGGCAATCCCCTCATCGATCCGCAGAAGAACGTCATCGGCATCGGGGAGCAGTTCGTCTCGGCAGGGCAGGGCGCCTTCGGCGCGAAGTTCTACCGCAGCTACCTGCTGCGGGCGAAGACGGAGCTCACCGGCGACTACCTCGCGGACGCGAGGGTGGTCCAGGACAACTCCGATCCCCTCCAGCGCGGAAGGCCGGTCGTCTCGTTCACGATGACCGCCGAGGGCGGCCGGCTCATGGACAAGCTCACGAGCGAGAACCTGGGCCGGCGCATGGCGACGGTGCTCGACGACAAGGTCGAGACCGCGCCGATCATCAAGGGGCGCATCTCCACGAACGGTCAGATCACGCTCGGCTCGGGGCAGAACATGCAGCGCCTGTTCGAGGATGCGAACGACATCGCCCTCGTGCTCAAGGCGGGGGCGCTCCCCGCGCCGGTCAGCATCTCGGAGCTGCGGACGGTGGGCGCCACCCTCGGGCCCGAGCTCGTGCGCAAGGGCACCACCGCCGCCCTCGTCGGCCTGGCCACGGTGCTCGTGTTCATGATCCTCTACTACCGGGGCTCCGGGCTCATCGCCGACGTCGCGCTGGTCCTGAACGGCCTGCTCGTCCTCGCCTCCATGGCGTTCATCGGCTCGACCTTGACCCTGCCCGGCATCGCCGGCTTCGTCCTCACGCTGGGCATGGCCGTGGACGCGAACGTGCTCATCAACGAGCGCATCCGCGAGGAGCTGCGCGAGGGGCGCACCGTGCGGCAGGCCGTGCAGCAGGGCTACCAGCGGGTGTTCTGGACCATCGTGGACGCGCACGTGACGACGCTCGTGGCGGGCGTGGTCCTCATGCAGTACGGGTCCGGGCCGGTGCGCGGGTTCGCGGTGACGCTCATCATCGGCCTGGTGTGGTCGATGTTCACGTCCATCGTGGTCACCCGCGCCATCATGGAGTTCTTCACGCGCCGCGAGACGGCGCGCCTGAGCGTCTAGATGCGATTCAAGACCTTCGACATCCTCCCCCACGGCACGAAGTTCGACTTCGTCGGGAAGCGCCACATCGCGGTGGCGCTCTCGCTCGTGGTGAATCTGGCGGTCATCTTCTGGGCGATCCCCGCCATCCACGGCCTCAACTTCGGCGTGGACTTCGCCGGCGGCACGGAGATGGAGGTCCGCTTCGGCAACGCCGTCGACCCCGGCGCCATCCGCAAGGCCATCGAGGACCTGGGGTTCAAGGACGCCTCGGTCCAGACCTACGGCCCCGAGTCGGAGCACAGCTACCTCATCCGCGTGGGCCGCATCGCCCTCATGTCGGACGCGGACGTGAAGCGCGTGGTCGACGCGGTGCAGGCGAAGTTCCCGAACGAAGTCGAGAGCTCGAGCTTCAACGCGGAAATCGGCGACAAGATCGACTTCCAGTTCAAGCAGCCCCCGACGGTCGACGCGCTGCGCGCCGCGGTGGAGAGCGCCGGCGTCCGGGTCCGCGAGGTGCGCGAGGAGGCCGGCCTCACCGCGGGCACCCGCTCCTTCGCGGTCATCACCCAGGGCATCCAGGACAAGGTGGAGAAGGACCTCGCCGCCCGGTTCGCCCAGGCGAAGCCGGAGGTGCGGCGCGTCGAGTACGTGGGCCCGGCGGTGGGCCGCGAGCTCCGCAACCAGGGGTTCAAGGCCATCCTCTACGCGATGGCGCTCATCGTCGTGTACGTCGGGCTCCGCTTCGACTTCCGGTTCAGCCCGGGCGTCATCATCGCCCTCATCCACGACGCCATCGTCACCACCGGCTACTTCGCCTTCTCCGGGCGGGAGTTCAACCTGACCTCCATCGCCGTCGTGCTGACCGTGGTCGGCTACTCGGTGAACGACACCGTGGTGGTCTACGACCGGATCCGGGAGAACCAGGCGAAGTACAAGGGCAGGTCGCTGGCGGAGATCGTGAACCTCTCCATCAACGACGTGCTGGGCCGTACGTTCCTCACCTCGTTCGCCACGGCCCTCTCGCTCATCGGCCTCCTCGTCTTCGGCGTCGGCACCATCTTCGACTTCGCCAGCGCCATGCTCGTCGGCATCATCTCGGGCACGTACTCGACCTGGTTCATCGCCGCCCCGATGACGATCTGGCTCGAGGAGCGCGCCGCGCGGAAGAAGGCGGGCCCCGTCGCCCCGGCCCACGCCTCCGCCGCGCGCGCCGGCGGGAAGTAAGGGCTCCGCTCCCTCCCCCCTTCGCCCGCGGCCCGGCGCCGTGTGCGCCGGTGTCGGCGCCTGTCCCCTTTGCCGCGGCGGCATCGTTCACATAACGTGGACGGGCTCGCGCCTCGCCTTCCGCCGGCGCTCTCTCTCGCCAGGAGAACCCGATGCTCCGCCGCCTGACCCCGCCGATCGCCGCCCTCGCGCTCCTCTGCGCCGCGTCCGCCGCGCGCGCGCAGGCGCCGAGCTACCAGCCCATCCGCGTGGATCTCACCTTCTACGCGGCCTACGCCGCCGCGGACGCCACCTCGTGGGGCGGCGGCGTGGCCATCGAGCCGAAGTTCAACGTCACGGATCACTTCTCGGCCGGCCTCCGCCTCGAGGGGGCGGGCTTCGTGACGCAGGACGTGAACGTGAGCTCGGGCGGGACCACCACCAACGTCTCGCAGGGCGCGCGCGCGGTCGCGGCGTTCCTCGCCAAGGCCGACTACTACCTCACCGACTCCACGGTGCGGCCGTTCGTGGGCGTGGGCCTCGGGCTCTACCGCATCGGCGCGGGCTCGCAGTCCGTCTCGAGCGGAGCCGCCGGAGCGACCGTGGTGCAGACGGCGTCCTCGTTCCGCGGCTTCGGGTTCGCCCCGCAGGCCGGCCTGAACCTGGGCGGGTTCCGGCTCGCCGCCACGTATCACATCATCACGGGCGGTGACATGGTCGTCGCCACCCAGGCGGTGGGAACGAGCACGCCCACCGAGGTGAAGCTCCCGAAGAACTTCTTCGCCTTCGAGATCGGCGGGACGTTCGGCGGCAACCGCACCGCGCCGTAGCTCGCGCGCCCTCCTCGGGACGCGTTTCCCCGGGGCGCGGCCGAGGATCCTTGCGTAGACTCCCGGCGCCACTTCCGCCGGGAGCCTCCATGATCCGCGCCACCCGCGTCGCCATCCTCGCCGCCGGCCTCGCAGCCGCCGTCCCGGCCGCCGCGAAGGAGCGCTCGGAGATCCCCGAGCGCTACAAGTGGAAGCTCACCGACCTCTACCCCTCGGACGAGGCGTGGCGGGCGGGGCGCGACGACCTCGCGAAGCGCATCCCCGCGCTCGCGGCGTACAAGGGCAAGCTGGGCGATTCGGCCGAGGCGCTCCGGCGCGCCCTCGACACGGGGTTCGGCGTCCGGCGGGATCTGGAGAGGCTCGTGGCGTACGCGTCGGCCCGCTCCGACGAGGACACGCGCGTCGCCGCGACGCGCGAGATGCGCCAGGCGGCCGAGCAGCTCGCCGTCGAGCTCTCCTCTGCCACGTCCTTCGTGCGCCCCGAGCTCCTCTCCCTCGACCCGGCGAAGATCCGCGGCTTCCTCTCGGAGGAGAAGGGCCTCGCGCAGTACCGCTTCTACCTGGAGGACGTCCTGCGCTGGCGGCCGCACACGCTCGGGGCCGGCGAGGAGCGGGTCGCGGCCGACGCCGGGGACCTCGAGGGGATCGGCGGCGACGTCTTCGGGGTGCTCACCGACGCGGACCTGCCCTGGCCCACGGTGAAGCTCTCCACGGGCGAGGAGGTGCGGCTCGACAGCTCCGGGTTCAGCTTCGCGCGGGCGAGCCGCGCCAGGGAGGATCGCGACCGCGTGTTCGCGTCGTTCTTCGGCGCGTTGAAGGCGTACGAGCGGACGATCGGAGCGGCGCTCTACGGGACGGCGCGCGCGCACATCTTCGAGAAGAAGGTCCGCTCCTTCGGCTCCTCGATGGAGTCGTCGCTCTTCCGCGACGACATCCCTCCGGCGGTGTACCGGCAGCTCCTCGCCGACGTCTCGCGGAACCTCCCCGCCTTCCACCGCTACCTCGCCCTGCGCAAGCGCATGCTGGGCGTGGACCGGCTCCGCTACCAGGACCTGTACGTGCCGCTCGTCGGCAGCGTGGACCTCAAGTTCTCGCCGGACGAGGCGCGCGCCATCGTGCTCGCCGCCTTCGCGCCGCTCGGGAAGGAGTACGGCGCCGCGCTCGCGAAGGGGTTCGAGAGCGGCTGGACCGACTACCTCCCGTCCACGGGCAAGCGCTCGGGCGCGTACTCCATCAACACCGGCGTCTACGGAGTGCACCCCTACCAGCTCCTCAACTTCAACGGCCTGTACGAGGACCTCTCCGCGCTGGCGCACGAGTCGGGCCACTCGATGCACACCTACCTCGCGGACTCGACGCAGCCCTACGCCACGCACGAGACGCCCATCTTCGTCGCCGAGGTCGCCTCGACGCTGAACGAGAACCTCCTCCTGCACCACATGCTCGGCCGGGCGAAGGACGACGCCACGCGCCTCGCCCTGCTCGGCAACGCCCTCGACCGCATGCGCGGGACGCTCTTCCGCCAGACCCAGTTCGCCGAGTTCGAGCTCCGCCTCCACGAGAAGGCGGAGAAGGGCGAGACGCTGACGGGGGAGAACCTGTCCGCCCTGTACCTCGACGTCACGCGCAGGTACTACGGCCACGACAAGGGCGTCTGCGAGGTCCCGGACCTCATCGCGGTGGAGTGGGGGTTCGTCCCCCACTTCCACCGCGACTTCTACGTCTACCAGTACGCCACGAGCTACGTCGCGTCGACGTCCCTCGCGCGCGCCATCCGCGAGGAGGCGAAGCGCGGGAAGACGAAGGCGCGCGACGCGTTCCTCGCCCTGCTCCGCGCCGGCGGCTCGAAGTACCCGGTCGATCTCCTCCGCGACGCCGGCGTCGACATGACGACGTCCCGCCCGTTCGACGCCGCCATCGCCGAGATGAACGGGATCATGGACGAGATGGACGCCATCCTCGCCCGCCAGGAGAAGGCGAAGGGCGCGAAGAAGAGGTAGCCGCCGCCGCTATCGCTGGCCCTGCCGGACCCTCTGCAGGTCCTGCTGGTGCTGCATCTCCGAGCCCACCTGCTGCATGGCGTGGCCTGCGACCGTGGCCATGATGCCGAGGACCACGACGAGGACGGCGAGCACGCCCGTCACGACGTAGGTCTTCGTCCGGTTCGCGGCGTGGATGGCGATGATGCCCTGGGCGGCGAGGTAGAGGCCGTACAGGAAGACCACGAACTGCAGGAACGGCACGAAGCTCAGGAGGGCGCTGATGGGCATGGTGGCCGCGGCGTACCCCGCGACGCGCACCGACTGCTCGTAGGTGCCCTTGCCGCCTGCGATGAGCGAGACGACGTGCACGATGGCGCCGCCGACGAAGCAGCCGATCACGGCGACGATCGGCGTCGCGATGATCGCGCTGAACCCGACCATCGCGCCGCCCATGGGGCCGGCGCCGGCCGCGCCGATGCCCAGGACCGCGTACGCCGCGCTGATGACGCCGGCCACGATGCCGAGGACGAGGGCGAAGACGACGGGCGAGCCGAACCCGCCCGCGTCTCGCACCGACGCGTAGAAGCTCGCCGGCTTCGTGAGGACGCCCACGAACGCCTGGACGATGCCCGGCGCCTGCGCAGCGGGCGGGGGAGGAGCGCTCGGCGTCGCGGGCTGGGTCGGAAGCGGGTCGGCCATGGGTGTACCCTCCGGGGTCCTTCGACAACGAGTGGACCCGCAGTCTACCTCGTCCGATCCCGACGGCTCGCGGAGGAGCACCGGTACCCGTTCGGACGCGAGCGAGCCCCCGGGCCCCGCCGGGCGGCCGGGGGCTCGCCCGTCCGGCCGCGCCGCTACGGCACCATGAAGCGGAGCCAGTACGCCTGTGCGAGGACGACGACGCCGACGAGGCAGGCGAGGGCGAGCGAGTGCCAGAAGACGTAGCGGAGGATGTCGCCCTCCTTGCCGTCCATCTTGGTCGCGACCGAGGCCACCACGATGCTCTGCGCGTCGATCATCTTGCCCATGACGCCGCCGGAGCTGTTCGCCGCCGCCGCGAGCACGGGGTTCATGCCGATCTGCTGGGCGGAGACGACCTGGAGGTTCCCGAAGAGCACGTTCGAGGAGGTGTCGGATCCCGTGAGCGCGACGCCGAGCCAGCCCAGGAGCGGCGAGAAGAAGGGGAAGAGGACCCCCGTCGAGGCGAAGGCGAGACCCATGGTCGAGTCGGAGCCCGAGTAACGGGTGGTGAACCCGAGGGCGAGCATCGCCGCGATGGTGAGGAGCGAGTACCGGACGCGCTTCAGCGTCCCGAGGTACGTCCTCGCGAGCTCGAGCGGCCCGAGGCGCAGCCACAGCCCCGCCACGATGCCCGCGAGGAGGAGGCCGGTCCCGGTGGCGGAGAGGAGGTTGAGGCTGTACTTCGCGGCCTCCGGGTGGACCTTCGCGGCGACCGGCGGGGCCTTCAGCACGAGGTTGTGCAGGAAGGGCACGTCGAAGCTCGGGCTGAAGAGCGCGTTCATCCAGCTCTTCACGGAGGGGAGACCCCAGACGAAGACGAAGACCGAGAGCACGAGCCACGGCATCCAGCCCATGAAGGCCTGGCCGAAGCTGTGCTTGCGGCCGGCGGCGCCGAGCGACGGGCGCAGGCCCACGGGCGTGATCGCGTCGGCCTCGCCGGCGGCGCGCTCCTCCTTGAACCGCCACACCTCCTTCGGCTGCCAGAGCTTGAGGAAGAGGTAGGTGCAGAGGATGGAGCTCGCGGCGGCGACGATGTCGACGAGGGAGGGCCCGAAGAAGTTCGAGACCACGAACTGCGGGATGGCGAAGGAGAGGCCGGCGACGAGGCAGGCGGGCCAGACGCCGACCATGCCGCGGAAGCCGGCCATCGCCCACACGAGCCAGAACGGGATCATGACGGAGAAGAGCGGGAGCTGGCGGCCCGCCATGGAGGAGAGCGCCATCTCGTTCAGCCCCGTCACCTTGGCGAGCGTGATGATGGGCGTGCCGAGCGCGCCGTAGGCGACCGGGGCGGTGTTGCCGATGAGGGCGAGGCCGGCGGCGGCGAGCGGCTTGAAGCCGAGGCCGATGAGCATGGCCGCGCTGATGGCGACCGGCGTGCCGAAGCCGGCCGCGCCCTCGATGAAGGCGCCGAAGGCGAAGGCGATGAGGAGGACCTGGATGCGTCGATCGCCCGCGAGGCTCGCGATGGTGTCCTTCACCACCTCGAACTTCCCGGTCTTCACGGTGATGTCGTAGATGAAGATGGCGTTGAGGATGATCCAGCCGATGGGCAGCAGGCCGAACGCGGCGCCGTACGCCGCCGTGGCGCCCGCCATGCGGAGCGGCATCCCGTAGATCTCGACCGCGATGACGAGGGCGAGGAGCAGCCCCAGGAGCGCCGCCACGTGCGCCTTCACGTGGAAGAACGCGAGCGCGCCGAGGAGGACGATGACGGGGACCGCCGCGATGAGGGCGGACAGGTACAGGTTCCCGAGCGGCGTGTAGTTCTGCATCCACTGCATGGCGTGACCTCCGGTCGTGGTCCGGGTGAGGTTTCACCACGTTCTTCGCGCCGTTCCGGGGCGTTCCGGGCGACCGGCACAAAGGGGAGGGCGAGCGGCGGGAAAGGGAGGGGTGACCGGCGGGAGCGCCAGCGCGGGTTTCGGGGCACGCCGGAGATCGGCGTCGAGGTCGCTGTCGGGGTCGGGGTCGACGTCGAGGTCGGGGTCGAGGTCGAGGTCGGGGTCGAGTTCGGGGTCGGGGTCGAGTTCGGGGTCGGGGTCGAGGTCGAGGTCGGGGTCGAGTTCGAGGTCGAGGTCGGGGTCGAGTTCG
>DATDDC010000249.1:0-5783 GCA_036523995.1 Anaeromyxobacter sp. | reverse complement strand
GCGTAGCGGAGCGCGAGCGAGGGCCGTCCCCCGAGCAGGAGATCGAGCTGCCCCTGCCAGCGCACCACGCCGTAGACCGCCTCGGCCACCGCTCGCCGCTCGGAGGCCCACAGCGCCCGCTCCCGCCGCAGCGCCCGCTCGAGCGCGCGATCCGCGAGCCAGCCCTGGTCGTGCACGAGGCCGTGGACCTCGAGGACGAGCGTGTCCACGAGGTCGTTCCGGTTGGGCCGGGGGCGCGCGGGTCTCGCCACGCCCCCTCTCTTACAGGGACTCGAGCACGCTGGCGACGTGCCCCTCCACCTTCACCTTGGGAAACACCCGCTCCACCTTGCCGTCCGGCCCGATCACCACGGTGGTCCGCTCCGTGCCCATGACCTTCTTCCCGTACATGTTCTTCTCCTTCCAGACGCCGAAGGCCTTCTGCACCTCGGCGCCCTCGTCGGAGAGGAGCGGAAACGGGAGCCCCAGCTTCTCCTTCCAACTCTTCTGCGCCGGCGGCGGATCCCTGGAGATGCCCACCACCGCCACCTTCTTCCTTCGGAATGCGTCGACCTCGTCCCGGAAGTCGCTGGCCTCCTGCGTTCAGCCGGAGGTGTTCGCCTTCGGGAAGAAGAAGACCACGAGCCGCCGGCCCGAGAAGTCGGAGAGCTTCACCAGGTTGCCCTCCTCGTCGGGCAGCGCGAAAGTCGGGGCCTTCTTGCCCGCCTCGATCCCCATGGAGCCTCCTCGTGTCACGTTATAACCGAGGCGAGCGCAGGGGCAGCCGGATGAGGCTGCCCCGGCCCGCCAGCGGGCCCCCGATGATGAGCGCGGCTTCGCCGCGAGTACCGATCTCGAGCGAGCGGGGGCCCAGGGGTGCGCAGCACCCCGTCCTCGATGGTCGCGGCACGGCGGTCGTGCCCCCCAGCACGATGTCCGGCGCGGGCACGGTCCTGCTCGCCTGGGCGAAGGACCGGAGCGGCGCCAAGGTGGACGTGCGCGCGCTCGACGCCGCATCGAGGCGGGCTCGGGCCCCGTTCTCCTGCCTCGGCTGCGGCGAGCCGCTCGTGGCGCGGCTCGGGAAGGTCCGGGCGCGCCACTTCGCGCATCGGCCGGGCTCGGCGTGCCCGCTCACCGCCCCGGAGAGCGCGCTGCATCTCGACGCGAAGGAGCGGCTCCTCGCGCTCTGCCGGGATGCCTTCGCGGGAGCGAGGCGCGTCACGGTGCTGGCCCGCTGCCCCGCCTGCCGCGGCATCGCGCCGCGCGATCTGGCCGCCCTGGGCGACGAGGCGGTCCCGGAGGGCGCCGTCGGGCCGCTTCGAGCCGACGTGCTCGTCCGCGCGCGCGGCAGGCCGGTCCTCGCCCTGGAGGTGCGGGTGACGCACGCGCTCGACGCCGGCAAGGAGGCGTCGCTCGCCGCCGCCGGGGTCCCGGTGGTCGAGATCGACGCGCGCGAGGAGTGGCTCCGCGCGGAGCCGGGCGGCGCCGCCGTCGCTCCGGCCCGGAGCCTCGGGTTCCCCACCTGCGAGGCGTGCCTCGCGCGCGAGCGAGCCGAGGCGGAGCGCGCCAAGGGCGGCGAGGCGGCGGAGGTGGCGGAGCTCGAGCTCTACCGGGCGCGCGGCCTCTTCGGCCGGGCCTCCTCGTCGCGCGAGGGGCTCGGCGCCGTCGCGCTCCGGTTCCGCTGCCCCGAGTGCGGAGGGCGCGACCTCCTGCGCGGCTCGGCGATCCTGCGGCACGCCTGCCCGGGAGCGTCCGCCCGGCCGGTGGCATGGACCGGATTCGACGGCGAGACCGTATCGCTCGCCTGGTGGCGCTGAGCGCGGCGGCGAGGTGCGCGCCCGCTCACCGGGCGCCCGCCCGCCCACCCCGCCGCGCTCCACGCAACCTGGCGCCACTGCACGGCATTTCGAGCTGGGCGCCGCGCTGCGGGCGCGGCTTCGCGGCCTTGCGGCCGCCATGCGGTTATGTTACGTGACCGTCCCCTGCGCGCTTTCGGGCCCGCGGTGGCCGCCCTCGCGGGCGGAGCAGCCAAATTCACACACTCCCTGCATCGGCGCGCCCCGGTGCTTCCGGCGAACGAGAGTTCCCGGAGTTCGGCGCGCCCTGGCAACGCGGGAGTGGCGGACACCAACCGGAGAAGAACATGGAGACGCAGCAGCAAGAGACCCCTCCCACCCCGGCGCCCGAGACGGCGCCCGCGGCGCCGGAGGCCACGATGGCGGGCGCGCTCGGCTCGACCGGCACCGCCATCACGATGAAGCAGCTCCTCGAGGCGGGCGTCCACTTCGGGCACCAGACCAAGCGCTGGAACCCGAAGATGAAGCCGTACATCTTCGGCGCCCGCAACGGCATCTACATCATCGATCTGCAGAAGACGGTCGGGCTCGCCCGCCAGGCGCTGCGCTTCGTCTCGGACGCCGTGGCCAAGGGCGGCACCTTGCTCTTCGTCGGCACGAAGAAGCAGGCGCAGGACGCCATCCGCGAGGAGGCCTCGCGCGCGGCGATGTTCCACGTCACGAACCGCTGGCTCGGCGGAACGCTCACGAACTTCAAGACCGTGAAGCAGGGCATCGACCGCCTGAAGGCCATCG
This sequence comes from Anaeromyxobacter sp., assembly GCA_036523995.1. Classification (GTDB taxonomy): domain Bacteria; phylum Myxococcota; class Myxococcia; order Myxococcales; family Anaeromyxobacteraceae; genus Anaeromyxobacter. The sequence continues at coordinate 3,213 of DATDDC010000249.1, read as the reverse complement.
AGAAGATGGCCGCCGACGGCACCTACGAGCGCCTCCCGAAGAAGGAGGTCGCCTCCCTCGAGCGGGAGCGCGAGAAGCTCGAGAAGAACCTCGGCGGCATCAAGGAGATGAGCCGGCTCCCCGCGGCGGTCTTCGTCATCGACACGAAGAAGGAGTACATCGCGGTCCACGAGGCGAACCGCCTCGGCATCCCGGTGGTCGCGGTGGTCGACACGAACTGCGATCCCGAGGGCATCGACTACGTCATCCCCGGCAACGACGACGCCATCCGCTCCATCCGGCTCTTCACGAGCAAGATGGCGGAGGCCGCCATCGAGGGGAAGGCGCGCTACGCTTCCTGGGTCGCCGAGCACGGCGGCAAGGACGAGCGGCGCGAGGGCGAGGAGGACCGGGACGCGGCCAGCGAGCGCGGCCAGAAGGATCGCCGCGAGCGGCGCGATCGGCGCGGACCGCGACGGGAGCGCGAGCCGCGCGAGGACCGCGCCGCCGCGAGCGCCAACGTCGAGGTGGTCCGCAAGGGCGAGGTGACGCCGCAGCCGGCGGAGACCGCCGGCGGGCCGGCGAAGCAGTAAGAGCGCCCCACCCTCCGCGACCGGCTCGTCCGGCGCGCACGGGGCGAAACGGAACCTGGGCGGGCCTTCGGGCCCGCTCGACATTTTCGGGAAGGGAGACCGAGCCGTGGCCGAAGTGAACGCGAGTCTGGTGAAGGAGCTCCGGGAGAAGACCGGGGCCGGCATGATGGACTGCAAGAAGGCGCTCTCCGAGACCGGCGGCGACTTCGACAAGGCGGAGGAGGTCCTCCGCAAGAAGGGGCTCAGCGCCGCGGCGAAGAAGTCGACGCGATCCGCCACCGAGGGCGCCGTGGCGAGCTACATCCACATGGGCGGCAAGATCGGCGTGCTCGTGGAGGTGAACTGCGAGACGGACTTCGTGGCGCGCACCGACGGCTTCCAGTCGCTCGTGAAGGATCTCGCCATGCAGATCGCCGCGGCCGCTCCGCGCTGGGTGCGGCGCGAGGACGTCCCCCAGGACGTCATCGCGAAGGAGCTCGAGATCGCGAAGGCGCAGGCGCGCGACCAGAAGAAGCCCGAGGCCATCCTCGAGAAGATCGCCACCGGCAAGGTGGAGAAGTTCTACGCCGAGTTCTGCCTGCTCGAGCAGCCCTTCGTGAAGGACGACAAGAAGAAGATCCAGGACGTCGTCAACGAGACCGTCGCGAAGATCGGCGAGAACATCCAGATCCGCCGCTTCGCGCGGTTCGTCCTCGGCGAGGGCCTCGAGAAGAGGCAGGAGAACCTGGCCGAGGAGATCGCGAAGGCCGCCGCCGCGGCGAAGAAGTAGCCCGCCCCGAGGGCGCGCAGGTGCGAGCCCCGCTCCCGGCCCCGGCCGGGGCGGGGCTTTCTTCTTCCCGGTGCCGGCTGAAATACGCCGCGCCAGCGGGCGTACTCGCCATGGCAAGGAGAACGCCATGACGACGACCGCCCTCGCCCCCCGAGCCGCCCCGAGCCTCTACTCGGGGATGATCCTCGCCCTCATCGGGCTCGCCCTGGTCCTTCAGGTGAGCTTCGTCGCCGGCCTGGCGCAGGGGCGGGGCGGCTTCGCGCCCAGGCCGCCCGCGGTCAGCGAGGTTGCTTCGCTCCCGACGCCTTGCGCGATCCCTTGACGGCGGCGGGCTTGGGCTCCGCGTCGCTGCGGAGCGTGCCCACCATGATGGCGACGTACACGGCGTTCCGCCCCAGCACCGCGTGCTTCCCCTGGGCGACGCCCACCCCGACGGCCTTCGCCACGGCGGTGACCTGAGGCTCCTCCGCGAAGTCGAGCGGATCCGGCTTCGCGCCGGAGAGGATGGTGAGCGTCCTCATCGTCTTGTTGAGCGGCGCGGTGATCTCGCTCTGCTTCTCCTTGGGGAGGCTTCCTGCCGCGGCCGCGAGCGCGTCGGCGTACTTCTGGGCCACCTCGTCGAGGAGCGGCTCGACGGTGAGCGGGCCCATGCGTGCGTCCTTCCGCTTCTGGGCCACGGCGGACTTCAGGTCCTGGCGCGTCTTGGAGAGGTCGACGGGCGCGAGCTCCTTCGTGAAGACCTCGGTGACGTAGGTCATGGGCTTGCCGTCGGCCTCGGGCTTCGAGACCGCGCCGATGCCGACGCTCGTCACCTCGCGGCTCATGATGTTCGCCCGGTTCGACGGGCTCGACATGAGCCGGTCGTGGGCGCGCTCGAACGAGCGATCGGACGCGGCGCTCTGGAGCACGAGGTGCGAGGCGATCCCCTCGCGCTTGAGGCGCTCGGCGACGTCGCCCCCGGCCGAGGCGCCGCGCGTGGCGATGTCCTCCGAGATGGAGCGCGCCACGCCCGCCACGCCCGGGTCCCACTTCAGCGCCGCGAGGCCGGCCGAGGTGCGCTCCCGGTTCACGAGCTCGAGGATCTTCTTCTCCGCCTCGGCCGGATCCGTCGGCCACGGCTCGGGAGCGAGGGAGATCGACCTGGGAAGGTCGGCGCCGCACGCCACGGGGAAGCTGGCGACGAGGCCCGGCCGCCCGTCCACCTCCCCGCGGACGTCGACGAGGATGCGGCCGGGGCGGTCTCCGCAGGCGATCTCCACCCGGAACGCGTCGCCCGGCGCCTGCTCCGGCGCGAGGAGCTGGCCCGACGGGTCGCTCACCTGGACCTTCGGCGACTTGAGGCCGGCGAGGAGGCGGCCGCTGAGGGTGGCCTTCTGGCCGAGATCGAGGCGCTTGGGGAAGGGCGGGTTGATCTCGATGGGCGCCTCGACGAGCACCACGACCACCTTGGTGGCGTCGCGCCCCGCCTTCTGCGTCGCGAGGCCGAGGCGCGGGTGCAGGGCGTTCAGGACCGAGTTCCCCACCGCCTGCACGATGCGCTCCGCGATGATGCCCTTGTCCTCCGACTCGATGACCGCGATGGAGGGCGGCACGATCTGCGTGGTCAGGCCGAACCACTGCGAGACGAAGGCGAGCACCTGCGGCCGGGGCGGCATGGGCCCGTCGTAGCGCAGGAAGCTCTCCGCGATGGCGCAGAGCGGCGCGTCCGGCTTCACCGGCTCGCGCCCCGCCCTCCGCGCCGCGCCCGCGAGCTCGTCCATCACCTGCTCGAAGGCGCCGCCGGTGGGGCAACGGCCCACGTTCGCGCCGTACGCCGGCGTGGGCGCGACGGAGGGAGCGAAATCGCCGCGCGGAGCGGCTCCTCCACCCTCC
>DATDDC010000248.1:0-3971 GCA_036523995.1 Anaeromyxobacter sp. | reverse complement strand
CCGTAGAAGGTGATGCCGAGGACGAAGAACTTGGTGAGGTAGTTCGTCCTCATCTTGGTCCAGTCTTGACCCACCGTGTAGAAGCCGTTCACCACCGAGCCCCAGGAGGGCGCGATGAGGAAGAGCGTGAACACGATGGCGAGGGTCTGGATCCAGTCGGGGAGCGGCGTGTAGACGAGGTGGTGCGCGCCGGTCCAGAGGTAGGCGAAGACGAGGGACCAGAAGGCGACGATGGAGAGGCGGTGGCTGAAGATGGGCAGCCCCGTCGACCTGGGCAGGAAGTAATAGAACATCGCCAGGATCGGCGTCGTGAAGACGAACCCGACCGCGTTGTGCCCGTACCACCACTGCACGTTCGCGGAGTTCACGCCGGCGAAGAGGTGGTAGCTCTTCGTGAAGCTCGCCGGGACGGCCAGGTTGTTCACGAGGTACAGGACCGCCACGGCGATGACCGTGGCGATGACGTACCAGAGCGACACGTACATCTGCTCCTCGCGCCGCTTGGCGATCGTGGCGAACACGTTCACCGCGAACATCACCCACAGGACGACGATGGCGACGTCGAGGGGCCACTCCAGCTCGGCGTACTCGAGCGACTGGGTGTAGCCGGCGAGGAGCGAGGCCGCGGCGGCGGCGATCCCGACGTTGAAGAGCCAGAGCTGGACGCGCGCCAGCCTCGGGAAGACGAGCGGCCGCTTGCAGAGCCGCATCACGATCCAGTAGCTGAGCCCGAAGATGGCGCCCACGCCGAGGCCGAAGGCGAGGCCGTTCGTGTGCACCGGCCGGAGGCGCCCGTACGTGAGGTAGGGCGGGACGTTCAGCGAGGGCGCCCAGAGCTGGATGGAGATGAGGAGCCCGACCAGGATGCCCACCACGCCCCAGAAGATCGCCGAGAGGATGAACCCCTGGACGGTCTGGTGGTCGTACCGATAGTCGTTCATCTGGAGGCCCCTCCTGGGTTGATCGCGCGCAAGAATACACGAACGGGGTCCTGGCCAGAAACGCGGAGGATGCGCGCACCCCCGGAAGGGAACCTGGCCGCGCAAGCGGCCGCCACCACGGGCGAAATCCTACTCGGAGATCCGGAAGATGCGCACCGGGGTCGACCCGCTCCCGAGCACCGCCCACACCTCGTCCACACCGCGGAACGGGATGGCCCGAGCGTCGAGGAAACGGGTGTTCGCGGGATCGCCGAAGCCGGCGCCGCCGAGCGGCGTGCACGGAGCAGCGCAGGAGAGGTGGCCGGCGAAGTCCGCCTCGCTCGCGGGCGTGCTCACGGCGGTGCGGAAGAGGGCCGCGCCCGAGGCGTTGTCGTAGCCCACGTAGAGATGGCTCGCCGAGGCGAAGAGCGCGGTGAGCTTCGAGCTCCCGGGGTCGGCGAAGTTCGTCGCGATCCTCTGCCAGTCGGAGGGGAGGCAGCCCAGGAAAGCGCCGGTGGAGGGGTCGTGACGCGGAGTGAACGCCCAGAGTTCGGGGACGGCCGGGTCGGTGACGGGCGGCGGCGGCGGGTGCGTGTTCCGGCCGATGTAGAGCCGCCCTCCCCAGGCGGCGAGCCCCGCGACCCCCATGTCCGCCGGGGTGAGGTCCGTCTTCCCCGCGTACTTCAGGATGGAGGTCGCCTCCCAGCCTCCCGCGGCGGGAGGCGTGCAGTCGTCGAACTGCGTGCTGGCGTCGCTGGCGCCGGTCGGGAAACCGGTCTTCGAGACGAGCACCGCCCTGCGATTCGCGACGAACAGGCGTCCCTCGAAGCCCATCATCGCGTCCACCTGCGAGAGCCCGATGCCGCTCTCGGCCATGGAGGTCTGCTGGAGCGTCGTGGCGAAGGCGTCGGACGGCGTGCAGTCGAGGCCCGGAGGCGCCGGGGTGCCCGTCAGCACCGCGATGCGCGGGCGGTCCGCGTTCGCGACCTGGAGCCCGACGTAGAGCCGGTCGTTCAGCACCGCCATCGACGCGACGCCCGTGACGCCCGAGGTCTGGGGCATGGCCGTGTACAGGTCCACGTACGAGAAGCCCAGCGGCGACGCCACGTCGCGGGTCATGTACAGGTAGTTGAGCTGGCCCGCCTTCTCCGTCCGGCCCATGGCCACGAGCCACTCGCTCGCCTCTTGACCGATCGTGAAGGCACGGAGGAGGCCTCGCCCCGATTCGAAGTCCGGCCCGCACCCGCACGCGGTGTTCTGCGGGCTCACCGGGTCGCAGGTGGTGACCGAGCCCAGCGTGGTGAGCGTCGGGCAGACCGTGTTCTCGGCGAGCGAGGTGAGGAGATCGGGATTGGTCGCGCTCCCCGTCACGTCTCGCGAGAAGAGGAAGCCGAAGCTCCCGCAGCCGGTGCCGTCCGGGAGGCAGCGCACGACGCCGCTCCCGTCCTGGCTCGGGCCGAGGAGGACGTGACCGTCGTAGCCGAAGACGAACGCGAAGGGCGTGCCGTCGCCGAACGGGTCGTCCCAGATCTCGGGCGCCTCCAGGATCGTGAACGCGGCGTCGAGCGAGCCCTCCCCGCCGCGTGGATCGCGGACCTGCAGGCGGTAGGTCCCGGGCTCGAGCCCGGCGGGAACGGTGGCGCGCAGCTCGCTCGAGCTCACCCACGCGACCCCCGCGAGCTCCGCGCCGCCCAGCCAGGCGCGGAACGAGGCGTCGACCTGCGCTCCCCCGCCCGAGGACTGGTAGGCCTCCGGCTCGAAGCCGTCGCCGAAGATGGCGACGGCCGTCTCTGCGAAGGGCGAGCCCGAGGCCGGGCTCACCGCCATCGGGTGCGGCGCGGTGCCGGTCTCGCTCGACGCGCAGGCGAGGACGGCGAGGGAGGCCGCGGCGGCGAGGTGGCTAGAGCGCTTCATGGCTCACACCGAGGGCGAGGCCGAGGGTGGCGAGGGACCCGCGGAACGAGCGCATCCGTGGCGAGTCCTGCCAGGCGGCGAGGAGCTCGAGGCCGATCCGGGCGTGCCAGGAGGGGATCTCGTACGCGACGCCGCCCTGTGCGTGGGCGCCGGGCGCCCAGCCCCATTCCTCCGCCGTGCGCGCGCCGTCGATCGCGACGGTGCTGTGGACGCGGACCGCGCGCAGGCCCGCCCCCGCCGTGCCCGTGAGCCGCCCCGAGAGCGGGCGCCGCGCGACCGCCGTCGCCTCGAGCGCCCAGAGCTCCGAGGAGGTCTTCACCGCGCGGAGCGAGCGGCCCAGGTCGAGCTGCTCCGTGCGGCCCGAGCCGACGCGCGCCACCCCGAGCGACAGCCCGAGGCGATCCCCGACGCCGAACGGCCACGCCTCGAGGGCCGCCCCGAGGACCGGGGCGGTGAAGCCTCCCAGGGCGTGGAGGACGCCGGCCCGGGCGGCCACGCCGACCCGATGGGGCGGCGGGACGAGGCGGATCGGCGCCGCCGCGACGAGATCCCCGGCGCGGACGACGACGGCATCCTCGCCCCCCTCCCGCAGCCAGCCCGGGGCGTAGCGGCTCCGGTACGCGCCCGGCCCGACCCGCGAGGCGGCGACGACCTTGCCGCGCCCCGCCTCGATCTCGAGCGCGGGCTCGTCGACGCCGTTCCCGAAGCGGTCGGCGATGGTGATCGATACGGCTGCGGCCGCGCGCCCGTCCGCCGTCAGCTCCGAGCGCTCGAGCGCGACCGCGATGCGCTCGGCCGCCGCCGGCGAGAGCGCGACGGAGCGCCGGACCGCGACCGCGCCGACCTTCGCCTCGACCACCGCCTCGCTCCGGCCCTCGAGCCGCTCCGGCACGCGCAGCGACGCGTGCACGTCGCCGCTCGCGTCCCGCACCGGCTCGGACAGCTCGCCGAAGCTCGCCGCGATGCGCACGTCGCCGGAGGCGCGATTGCCGGCCGCGTCCATCATCTCGACGACGACGTCGATGGGGGGATCGCCCGCCCGGACGCGCTTCGCGCCGAGGCGGACCGCCACCCGGGCCGGCGGTCCGGGAGGCCGCGGCACTTCCTGGGTGGCCGGAGGTCCCGAGGGCAGGCGCA
>DATDDC010000247.1:0-9554 GCA_036523995.1 Anaeromyxobacter sp. | reverse complement strand
GGGCCGGGGCGAGCGCTGCCGCGGAGGTAGGCTTCGCTGTCATCGCGGCGGCGTCTCTCCGCTCGAACCCCTACCGTGGGCCTCCGTCTCCGCGCGGGCCGGAGAGCGGGCCCTCGCGGCGGCGTCGCTCCTGCTCGAATCCCCTACCGTGGGCCTCCCTCTCCGTGCGGGCCGGAGCGGGCCTTCGCGGCGGCGTCGCTCCGCGAGACCCGAACGTGCCCCGTCCTGGAGACGGCGGCGCACGATCGAACCGGCGCGCACGAGACTGTGCCACCGCTGCGCTCGAGCGGCTGTGCACGGGCGGTGGCACGCTCGTGCACTGCGCCCCGATGACGTGGCGTCGCCCAGGACTCGCTCCGCTCCTTCGCCGCGATGACCCGCCCCGGCCCTGTCTACGCCTCCGGACCACGACCGGAACGGCGAGCGCGTCCCCGTTGCTCGGGCTCAGGCGCCCGCGCTCGGGAGATAGCGGAGCCACGGGCCGGCGTCTGCCGGCGCATCCGCAGGCGCGCCGCGCAATCCTCCGCTTCGCGTGCGAATCGTGCAGCCGTCCGCGCCGACGTTGTCCGAGGTCGCGCGTCGCCGAAGGCGAGCGCGCGACCGAGTTCGGAGGCGCGCCACGCGAGCTGCTCCCTTACGCGCGTGGCGTTTGGCACGCGTCGCGCGCCGAGGACACGGCGCCGGCGGGCGCCGGCCCGGGGCGAAGCGATCCCGCCGCGCGGACGCCCTCCGCGACCGGCCAATCAGGGCCGCCAAGAGTGCGTACGGCAATCATCACGCCGCGACGGCCGTCGTGACCGCGTCCCGATCGCCCACTTCCTTCCTCTTCCAGAGGAGATACACCGCCGGATACACGAGCAGCTCCATCATGAACGACGTGACGAGCCCGCCGATCATCGGCGCGGCGATGCGCTTCATGAGGTCGGCGCCGATCCCGACGGACCACATGATGGGGAGGAGACCGAGCATGGCGGCGAACACCGTCATGGCCTTGGGCCGGACGCGCTTCACCGCGCCGTGGACGATCGCCTCGACGAGATCGCCCCGGGTCCGGAGCATGCCCTTCGCCTTGTACTCGTCGTGCGAGAGGTCGAGGAAGAGGAGCATGAACACGCCGGTCTCGGCGTCGAGCCCCATGAGCGCGATGAGGCCCACCCACACGGCGATCGAGATGTTGTAGCCGAGGGCCCACAAGAGCCACACGGCGCCCACGGCGGAGAACGGGACGGCGGCCATCACCAGCGCGGCCTTGAACGACGACTTCGTGTTCATGTACAGCAGCGCGAAGATGAGGACGAGCGTGAGCGGGAGGATGAGCTTCAGGCGCTCCTTCACCCGCAGCATGTTCTCGTACTGGCCGCTCCAGACCATGCCGTAGCCGGTGGGGAGCTGGAGCCCGGTCGCGATGGCCTTCTTCGCCTCGGTCACGTAGCTGCCCACGTCGATCTTGGAAGTGTCGAAGTCGACGTAAACGTAGCCGGTGAGGAGCCCGTTCTCGTCACGGATCATCGACGGTCCCTGAGCGAGCACCACGTCCGCGATCTCCTCCATCGGGATCTGCCCCTGGCCGCCCGGAAGCGGCAGGAGCACGCGGCGGAGCGCCGAGAGGTCCTCGCGGTAGTCGCGGGCGTAGCGCACGTTGATGCCGTAGCGCTCGCGGCCCTCGACGGTGGTGGACTGGTTGTCGCCGCCCACGGCGGTCATCACCATCATGTTCGCGTCGTCGACGGTGAGCCCGTAACGCGCGAGCTGCTCGCGCTTCAGGACGAAGTCGAGGAAGTAGCCCCCGGCGACACGCTCGGCGTAGACGCTGCGCGTGCCCGGCACCTTCTGGATCACCGCCTCGGTCTCCTTCGCCACGCGCTCGATGATGGCGAGGTCGGCGCCGCTGATCTTGATGCCGACAGGCGTCCGGATGCCGGTCGACAGCATGTCGAGCCGCCCCCGGATCGGCATGGTCCACGCGTTCGAGATGCCGGGAAGCTGCAGCTTCGCGTTCATCTCGTTCTCGAGGTCCTCCTGCGTGATGCGGTCGCGCCAGAACGGCCGCAGGACGCCCTTCACCCACTCGGGCGCCCACGAGGAGTACCAGCGCGGCTTTTCCCGCCACTCGGAGTCGGGCTTCAGGATGACGGTCGTCTCCATCATCGTGAACGGCGCCGGATCCGTGGAGGTGTTGGCGCGGCCGGCCTTCCCGAACACGCGCTCCACCTCGGGGAAGGTCTTCAGGATCTTGTCCTGGATCTGGAGCGCCTTCTGCGCCTCGGACACCGACATGCCCGGTTCCACCGCGGAGGGCATGTAGAGGATCGTGCCTTCACGGAGCGGCGGCATGAACTCGGAGCCGAGCGAGAGGTAGACCGGGATGGTGGTGAGGACGAGCGCGATGCTCGCGGCGATGGTTGCCTTCGGGTGGCGGAGCACGAACCGGCAGGGCCCCTCGTAGATACGGTGCAGGAGCTTGGAGATGGGATGCGACTCCTCCGAGTGGTACTTCCCGACGAGGGCCTGGTTCGCCACCCACGCGAGCCAGCGCGGCCGGAACCGGAACGGGTCGATCCGCGCGAACATCATCCGCATGGCGGGATCGAGCGTGATCGCGAGGAAGGCCGCGATGGCCATGGCCAGGTTCTTCGAGTAGGCGAGCGGCCGGAACAGGCGCCCTTCCTGATCGACGAGCGTGAACACGGGCATGAAGGCGACCGCGATGACGAGGAGCGAGAAGAAGACGCCTGGCCCGACCTCGAGGAGCGCCTCGAGCCGGACGTGGTGGAAGTCGCCCTTCCTGCCGTCCTTCAGCCAGTGATGGATCTTGTTGTACGCGTTCTCCACCTCGACGATGGCCCCGTCCACGAGCACGCCGATGGAGATGGCGATGCCCGCGAGCGACATGAGGTTGGCGTTGAGGCCCATGGCGTACATGGGGATGAACGCGAGCGCGACGGACACGGGGATCGTGACGATGGGTATGATCGCCGAGGGTACGTGCCACAGGAAGATGAGGATGACGATCGAGACGATGAGGATCTCCTCGATGAGCTTCCCCTTGACGGTTTCGATGGCGCGCTCGATGAGCTCCGAACGATCGTAGGTGGTCACGACCTCGACGCCCTTCGGCAGGGACGGCTTCACCTCCTGGAGCTTGGTCTCGACGCGCTTGATCACGCTCAGCGCGTTCTCACCCGAGCGCATCACCACGATCCCGCCGACCACGTCGCCCTCGCCGTCGAGGTCCGCCACCCCGCGCCGGAGCTCTGGGCCGAGCGCGACCGTGGCCACGTCCTTGACGAGTACCGGCGTTCCGCCTTCGGACCGGAGGACCAGGCTCTCGAGGTCCCGGATCGACTTCACGTACCCGCGCCCGCGGACCATGTACTCGCGCCCGCTGAACTCGACGAGCCTCCCGCCGACGTCGTTGTTGCCCTTGCGGACCGCGTTGATCACCACGTCGAGCGGCAGCTTGTACGCGCCGAGGGCGTTCGGGTTCACGGTGATCTGGTACTGGCGCACCTGGCCGCCCACCGTCGCGACCTCCGCCACGCCGGGCACGCTCTGGACGGCGTAGCGCAGGAACCAGTCCTGGAACGAGCGCAGCTCGTCGGACGAATGCTGCCCGGTCCGGTCGACGAGCGCGTACTGGTACACCCACCCGACGCTGGTCGCGTCGGGGCCGAGCTCCACCTTCACGTCCTGCGGGAGCTGCGGGGTGATCTTGGACAGGTACTCGAGCACGCGGGTGCGCGCCCAGTACAGGTCCGTCCCGTCCTCGAAGATGACGTAGACGTAGCTGAAGCCGAAGTCCGAGAAGCCGCGGATCGCCTTCACCTTCGGCGCGCCGAGCAGCGCCGTGGAGATGGGGTAGGTGACCTGGTCCTCCATGATGTCCGGGCTCCGGTCCCACCGGGAGTAGACGATCACCTGGGTGTCCGAGAGGTCGGGCAGCGCGTCGAGCGGGATGTTTCGCATCGTCCAGAACGCGCCTGCGAGCGCGACGATCGTCGCCGCGACGACGAGGTGCTTGTTCTCGGCGGAGAAGCGGATGATGCGCTTGATCATGGGCGCTTCACCTTCCGTGGCCCGCGTGCGGGTTCGCGGCGGGGGCCTCCGTGGCCTTCGCGGCAGGCGCGGCCGGTGCGGAACCGGATCCGCCATGTTCCGCGTGCCCGGCGCTGGCGGGCGCGGGCGCCGTGGAGAGCGCGGCCAGCGAGGCGCGCAGGCGCGACTCGGAGTCCACGAGGAAGTTCGCGCGCGTCACGACCCCGTCCCCCTCCTGCAGGCCCGAGGCGACCTCCACGAGCCTCGCATCGCCTGGGCCGAGCTTCACCTCGCGCGGCTGGAACTTCCCGTTCGGCAACGCGACGAACACCACGGTCTGCGTCCCGGAGTGGATGACCGCATCCGCGGGGATGCGCAGCCCGACCCGGCTCGATCCCTCGAGCACCACCTCGCCGAACATCTCCGGCTTCACCTCGCCGTTCGGATTCGCGACCTCGATGCGCACCTTGGCGGTCCTCGTCTTCGGGTCGAGGACCGGATCGATGAACGCGACCCGCCCGCGAAAAGTGCGGTCCGGGAGCGCCTTGAGGGTCAGCGACACGGGCAGCCCGACCTTCACGTGCGGCAGATCGGTCTCGTACGCGTCGGCGAGGACCCACACTCGCGAGAGGTCCACGATCTCGAACGGCATGTCGCCGGCGTTCACGCGCATCCCCGGCACCACGTCCTTCTTCGTCAGGACCCCGCTCGCGGGCGAGTAGAAGGTGATCGTCCGCGAAGGCTCGCCGGCGCGCTCGACCCGTTCGACCTCGGAGCGCGGCACGTCCCACAGCTCGAGCTTGCGGCGCGAGGCGGCCACGAGCGCGTCGCCGTCGCCCGTCATCTCTCCCGAGGCTGCGAGGGTTCTCCGCGTGCGCAGCGCGAGGAGGAATTCCTCCTGCGCGGCGAAGAGCTCCGGGCTGTAGATCGAGAAGAGCCGCTCGCCCTTCCTCACCGGGCGGCCCACGAAGTTCGCGTGCACCTGCTCCATGAATCCGGAGAACTTCACGTTCACGTGGTGGATGCGCGTCTCGTCGAATGCGACGCGGCCGCTCGTGCGCCACGATCCGCCCACCGGGCCGCGCTCCACGTGGGCGATCTTGAGGCCGATGAGCTGCTGCCGCGCGACGTCGATGGTGACGGCCGCGAGCCCTTCCGGCGTGGACACGTCCGCGTCGCGGATGGGTATCGTGGCGCCTTCCACCTTCACCAGCCTCATGCCGCAGATCGGGCAATCCCCCGGGTGGTCCTGCACGATGGACGGATGCATCGGGCACTGCCACTGCTCCTTCTGCTCCGCGGCGGACGTCTCCATCCCCTCGCCCGCCGAGGCCTGCTTCCGCGGGAGGCCTTCGCCACCCGCGCTCGACACCTTGACGAGCTTCATTCCGCAGATGGGGCAGTCGCCCGGGTGGTCCTGCACGATGCTCGGGTGCATCGGGCACTGCCATCGCTCCTTCGTCTCCGCGGGCGCGCCGCCGTGGTCGTGACCCGCGCCGCTCCGGCGCGCCAGGGCGAAGCTGCCCCCCCCTGCCACGGCGGCGGTCGCGAGGATCGCGATGACGATGGTGCCCGCGCCATACCTGCGACGGGAAGGAGAGCTCGTGCCGCCGTTCTCGGTGTTCATGCGTATCCCTGTCTTCACATGCCGGAAGACGTCGGTGCGGGCGATGCCGCCGCCGCAGAAGGTGCCCCGCGTCCCATTCCCGACCCACCGGCAGCGCCGGCGCCCGGCACGGCGGCCCCGCTCATGGACGCCCCGGCGCCCGCGGAGCCCACTGCCTCGAGGCTGACCTCCGCAGCGGCGATGGCGATCCGTTGGGCATCGGCCGAGGCCCCCAACAGGCCGTCCTCGTCGTTCACGTATCCGGCATTCGCTTCCAGCACCGACGCGAAGGTGACCTTTCCCACCCTGTATTGCGCGAGCGTGCTGTCCGCGGTCGCCCGGGACTGAACGAGCAAGCCCCCGCGGAAGAGGCGAATCGTCTCGACGATCGCCGCGTAGGCGCTCTGCCGCTCGGCCACCCGCAGCCTGAGGATCTGCTCGATCGCCTCGGCCCCGCGCGTCCCGGCCTCGGCCCGTGCCTGGTTCTCGGCGACCGCCCGGCTCTGCTTGCGAGAAGACCACACGGGAAGGCCGACCGAAATTCCCGCCTGCCACATCGGCTCGAGCTGACCGCGCGGCATGATCCCTGCGTTGACGCCGAGATCCGGGTAGCGCTCGCGCTCGGCGAGCGCCACCGCCTTCGACGCTCGCGCTGCCCCCAGCCGCGCTTCCGCGAGCTCGGGGCTTCGCTCGAGCGCGTCGGCCAGGGCGGCGGCCGGCGCCGGCAGCTCGGGCACGGCGAGCTCACGCACGGTCGATGACGTAGCGATGGGCTCGTCGACCGGGCTCCCACGGAGCCGGTTCAGCGTCTGCACGGCAGTCCGCTCCTGAGCCTCGAGCGCCCAGCGCCGCTGCCGCAGCCGGTTCAGCTCCAGCTGCGCACGGAGGACGTCGGACTGCGCGCCGTCGCCCGCCTCGTAGCGCACGCGCGCGACGCCCGCGGACGTCTGCCAGATCTGCTCCAGCCGGGTGAGGAGGCCCAGGCGATCTCGCGTGAGCAACAGGTCGAGATAGGCACGGCGGACGTCCGCTTCCGTCGTCAGCCGAGCGCGCGCGAGCGCGGCGCCAGCCGAGTCCGCCGAGAGACGCGCGACGTCCGTGCGCAGGCCGCGCTTGCCCGGCCAGGGGAGCCCCTGCGTGAGCATGACCTGATAGAAGCTCGTCTCCATCTTGCCGACCTGGATCGCGCCGAAGCCGTCGTTCTGGATGCCGAGGGAGAGCACGGGGTCGGGCAGCGCGCCGGCCTGAGGGATCCGCTCGCGCTCCGCCCTCGCGTTCGCCTCCGCCTGGCGGAGCTCCGGGCGCGCAGCCAGGCTCTGCTCGATGAGCTGCGCGAGTACCGGGTCCGTCGGGAGCTGGAAACTCCCGCCCGGCTGGCCGCTCGCCCGCGCCACGGGCACGAGGAGAAGGAGCGAGGCGAGCGCTGTCCACCGGAATCGCATTCTGTCGCTCCATGAAGGACGCAGACGCGGCATCGGACGGGTCCTTAGCACCGCGCATGCCATGGCAGGTCGGGCGCCGCGCCTCGAAACCCGAGGCGAAATCCGCGCGCGACCCGGTCGCCGGCGAGCGTGGGCCCCCGCGATGCGACGGGCGAAGGTACACCGTAACTCGCGCGGTCACGCCGGGCCGTCCGGGTTCTGGCGCTCGAGGCGCGTCCCCGCGCGCCTGCCCCCGCGGCGCATCGCCGCGTCCGCGCCGGAATCGTGTGACGCCAGCGGTCACGCGCTCCATGACCCGCGGCGAAATCGAGCCGAGATGGCCGGACGAAGCGATGGCGCGCGGGTTGCTAAACGATCCGGAGGAGATGCGATTCCCCGTTCCAGGGACGATGCGGTCCTCCTTCGGCACCGCGAAGCGGCTCTTCATCGCGTTTGCGCTGCTCGTCTCGACGTTCGCCGTCGCGTCCTACCTCATCATCCTCGGGGACGGCAGCTTGCCCGCGGTGCCGCCGGGGAGGCTCTAGATGGATCGCGCACGCATCCTCGTGGTCGACGACAAGGAGAACATGCTCAAGCTCGTCGCCCGCATCCTGGGCGACGCGTACGAGGTCACGACCGCGGCCGACGGGAACCGCGCCATCTCGCTCATCGGCGGACAGGAGTTCGACGTCATCCTCACCGACCTGCGCATGCCGGGTGCGGACGGGTTCGAGGTCCTCCGGGCGGCGAAGGCCAGGGCGCCCGAGACCGAGGTGATCATGATGACCGCGTACGCCACGGTCCAGGACGCGGTCGCGGCGATGAAGCAGGGCGCGTACGACTACGTGACGAAGCCCTTCGATCCCGACGACGCATTGCTCGTGGTCGCCCGCGCGCTCGAGCGCAGGCGCCTCCGGGCCCAGACCCAGACCCTGCGCCGCGAGCTCGAGGGCGTGTACTCGTTCCACGCCCTCGTGGGCAAGAGCGCGCCGATGAAGGACGTGTACCAGCTCCTCGACCGGGCCTCGAAGCTCGACATCACCGTGCTCCTGAACGGCGAGACGGGCACGGGCAAGGAGCTCGCGGCGCGAGCGATCCACTACCACAGCGCGCGCAAGGAGCGCCGGTTCGTCCCCGTGAACTGCGGGGCGCTCCCCTCCGAGCTCGTCGAGAGCGAGCTGTTCGGGCACGCGAAGGGGTCCTTCACGGGAGCGGTGGGCGCGAAGGCCGGCCTCTTCGAGGAGGCGGAGGGAGGGACGATCTTCCTCGACGAGATCGGCGAGCTGCCGCTGCCGGTCCAGGTGAAGCTCAATCGCGCCCTGCAGGAGAGGGAGATCCGGCGCGTCGGCGAGAACCGCCCGGTGCGGATCGACGTGCGCGTCGTCGCGGCCACGCACCGCGACCTCAAGGCCGAGGTGGCGGCGGGGCGCTTCCGCGAGGATCTCTTCTACCGGGTGAACGTGTTTCCCGTCGTGCTCCCGGCGCTGCGCGACCGGCGCGAGGACATCCCGCTGCTCGCCACGCACTTCCTCGAGAAGCACGCGAGCGCGCTCCGGAAGGAGCTCTCCGGAATCGAGGCCGACGCGATCCGCGCGCTGACGGGATACCCCTGGCCGGGCAACGTGCGCGAGCTCGAGAACGCGATCGAGCGCGCGGTGGCGGTCGCGAACGGGAAGATGATCGAGCTCCGCGATCTCCCGCCGGACGTGAAGGGCGTGCAGGAGGGCGCCATCCCCGGCGAGGTGCTCGCGAAGATGCCCTACCGGGAGGCCGTCGATCTCGCGCGCGACCGCGTGTCCCGCGACTATCTGACCGTGCTCATGCGGGAGCACGAGGGGAACGTGACGCACGCCGCCCAGCGTGCCGGGATGGAGCGCGAGAGCCTCCACCGGCTCCTCAAGCGCTACGGGATTCGCTCGGACGACTTCAAGAAACGCTGAGCGTCGCCACGGCCCCGAGAGGCTGCGGAGCGCGCTCGCCAGGACACCCCGCCGCAGCAAGTCCCCCCTTGTCGGATCGCATCGCGCCGCGCGGCTGCAGATCCGGCTACACGGTGACGGGCTCCATCACGGCGGCCGCGCCCGTCGCCTCGCTTCGGCGGGCGGCGCCGACGAGCGATCGCGCCTCTTCGAATGGGCCCGCCCGAGCTCGTCACCTCGTGACAGCCGGGGTTACGACGAGCCGCCCGACTTCCTCCACCTTCCGTGTCGTCACTCCGCGCGAATGCGGAATTGCTGCGGTAAGCGCGCGGTCCGGCCGCACCGGAGTCTGGCACGCTTCCTGTACTGGAGAGCCAGTGACGTCAACGTCAACAGGAGATCGAAAATGATTGCCATGAATCGAATCGCCGTTGTCGCCCTCCTTGCCGCATTGTCGGCGCCAGCGCTGGCCGCCGATCCCGCGCAGAGCGCCATGGCCGGGGATCCCACCTGGCCGGCAGTCGCCGAGGTGGCTCCGGCCATCGCGCTGCAGCAGGGCCCGAGCACGCCGGC
>DATDDC010000246.1:0-3874 GCA_036523995.1 Anaeromyxobacter sp. | reverse complement strand
GGGGGGGCCGCACGCCGAGGTGGTGGCGATCCGCGCGGCCGGCGCCCGCGCCCGCGGCGCCGACCTCTACACCACGCTCGAGCCCTGCGACCACTACGGGAAGACGCCGCCCTGCTCCATCGCCGTCCTCGAGGCGGGCGTGAAGCGCGTCTTCGTCGGCTCCTCCGACCCGAACCCGCTCGTGAACGGCAAGGGCCTGGCCCGCCTCCGCGGCGCGGGCGTCGAGGTCGTCGGCGGAGTGCTTCGCGGCGAGTGCGATGCCCTGAACGCCCACTGGTTCCGCTTCATCCGCGACCGGCGGCCCTACGTGACCCTCAAGGCCGCGGTGACGCTCGACGGGCGCATGGCCACGCGCACCGGCGACTCGCGCTGGGTCACGGGCGAGGAGGCCCGCCGCTGGGTGCACCGGCTCCGCGACCGGGTGGACGCCGTCCTCGTCGGCGCGGGAACGGCCCGGGCCGACGATCCCCGGCTCACGGTTCGCCTCCCCGGCGGGAGGGGGCGCGATCCCATCCGCGTGGTCCTCGACACGGACCTCTCGCTCCCCGCCGGCCTCAGGCTCTTCCACGCGCGCTCCTCCGCGCCCACGCTCGTCGCGCACGCCTCGACGCGCGCCCGCCGCCTCGGGCCGGGCGTCGAGCTCCTCCGCTGCCGCCGCGGCGAGGGCGGCGTGGACCTCCCCGATCTGCTCGCGAAGCTCGCGGCCCGCGGCGTCACGCACCTCCTCGTCGAGGGCGGCGCCCGCGTGCACTCGCGGTTCCTCGAGGCCGGGCTCGTGGACCGCGTCGCGATCTTCGTCGCGCCGAAGCTCGCCGGCGACGACGGGGTGCCGCTCTTCGCGGGGCGTGGGCCCGAGCGGATGGCGGATGCCCTCCAGCTCGAGGAGGTCCGGGTCGAGCGCGTCGGCGACGACGTGCTCTTCCTGGGACGCCCGGCCGGCGGCGGCGACGCGTTTCGACGGGGAAGGCGTCAGCCTGGGCACAAGCCGCCGGCGGCCTGACGCGCCGACGCGCTTGCGCCCCACCAGGGGACGGCGAACTCCGCGCCGCGCCTTATCCAGTGATCACACGGAAACAGGACCGTCCCGGTCCTTTTTCACCGAGGGTCCGGCGCGGCGCGGGTGCGCAGCGGCCGGCCCGGGCAGGAGGTACGAGTCATGGCCACAGCCATATCCCCATCGCAGTTGCCAGCGCAGCCGGCGGGGAACGTCCCCGAGGCGGCGGCCCGGATCGAGCTGAACGGTCCGGCGCCGGACTTCGAGGCCAACACCACCCACGGAACGCTGAGGCTGTCGGAGTACGGGAAGGGGAAGTGGGTCATCCTCTTCTCGCACCCCGCGGACTTCACGCCGGTATGCACGACCGAGTTCGTCGAGTTCTCGAGAGTCTTGCCCGAGATGGACAGGCGCGGGGTGAGGCTCCTCGGCGTCTCCGTGGACTCGATCTACAGCCACATCGCCTGGGTGAGGAACGTCGAGGACAAGTTCGGGGTGAAGATCGGGTTCCCCGTGGTGGCCGATCGCGATCAGAAGGTCGCGCGGCTCTACGGGATGATCCACGCGCCGAGCTCCGACACCGCCACCGTGCGGTGCGTGTACTTCATCGATCCCAAGCAAACCGTGCGGGCGATGATCTACTACCCGATGCAGGTCGGCCGCAGCTTCGAGGAGATCCTGCGCGTCGTCGACGCGTTGCAGACGGTGGATCGCGAGCAGGTGGCTACCCCTGCGAACTGGAAGCCCGGCCAGGACGTCATCGTCCCGGCGCCGGTGACCGCCCAGGCGGCCGACGAGCGGGCGCACGCCAAGAACCTCGACGTGAAGGACTGGTACTTCGCCCAGAAGCACACGTGATGTCGCCGCGGCCCGGTTCGCTCCGCGCGAACCGGGCCGCCGCCCGTCCGCCGCGCGCGCTCGAGGGCCCGTGCCGCCCCACGGCGCGCGATCTCGGGATCCGTCCGCGTTGGCCAAGAGGCGCGGAAGCGGCTACGATTCGGCCGGAAATGTTCACCGGGCTCGTGTCGGACATGGGGGTGGTCGAGCGAATCGCCCCGCGGCAGGGAGGCGTTCGCCTGACGCTCAGGCCGAAGGCGCTCCCGGTGGACGCGCTCGCCCTCGGCGAGAGCGTCTCGTGCTCGGGGGTGTGCCTCACGGTGGTGGAGCGCGGCGGCGGGACGGTGTCCTTCGACGCGGTTCCGGAGACCCTGGCGCGCACCACCATCGGCGGATGGCGGCCCGGCTCGGCGGTGAACCTGGAGCGGGCCCTCTCGCTCTCGGATCGCCTCGGTGGCCACCTCGTCCAGGGGCACGTCGACGCGGTGGGCGAGGTGCTGGCCCGCACGCCGGAGGGGCAGGGGGCGCGCCTCCGCATCTCGCTCCCCGCCTCCATCTCGGCCCTCGTGGCGGAGAAGGGCTCCATCGCGGTCGACGGCGTTTCGCTCACCGTGGCGGCGGTCTCCCGCGACGCCTTCGAGGTGGCGCTCATCCCCGAGACGCTCGCGCGGACGACGCTCGGCGCGGCCGCGCCCGGCGCGCGGGTGAACCTCGAGGCCGACGTCATCGCCCGTCACGTGGCGCGCCTGCGCGAGGTCGGGGAGGCGCCCGGCGTGGGGGAGGGCGACCTCGCCCGATGGGGATACGGAGGCGGGCGGTGAAGGACCGGAACCGCGAGGCCGTCGAGCGCGTCACGAGGGCCATCGCCCACGTCCGCAAGGGCGGGATGGTGATCCTGACCGACGACGAGGACCGGGAGAACGAGGGCGACCTGTGCATGGCCGCCGAGAAGGTCACGCCGGCGGCCGTGAAC
This sequence comes from Anaeromyxobacter sp., assembly GCA_036523995.1. Taxonomy (GTDB): domain Bacteria; phylum Myxococcota; class Myxococcia; order Myxococcales; family Anaeromyxobacteraceae; genus Anaeromyxobacter. The sequence goes on along the minus strand of DATDDC010000246.1, from coordinate 1,070 downwards.
TTCATGGCGAAGTACGGGCGCGGCCTCATCTGCCTCTCCCTCAACGAGGAGAAGGTGAAGCAGCTCCGCCTTCCGCTCATGGTGGACGAGGCCTTCAACTCGTCCTCCTTCGGCACGGCCTTCACCGTCTCCATCGAGGCGCGGGAGGGCGTGACGACCGGCATCAGCGCCAAGGACCGCGCCCACACCATCCGCACGGCCGTGCGCGACGACTGCCGCCCCGAGGACCTCGCCCGGCCGGGGCACGTGTTCCCGCTCCGCGCCCGGAAGGGCGGCGTGCTCGTGCGCGCCGGACAGACCGAGGGCTCCGTCGACCTCACCCGCCTCGCCGGCCTGGAGCCCGCGGGCGTCATCTGCGAGGTGATGAACGACGACGGCACCATGGCGCGCAGGCCGGAGCTGGAGAAGCTCTCCAAGGCCCACGGCCTCCCCATCCTCTCGGTGGCGGACCTCATCGCCTACCGGATGATGAAGGACACCCTCGTCCGGCGAGGGGCGGAGGCGCCGCTGCCCACGACGTACGGCGAGTTCCGCGCCATCGCCTACGAGAACGACATCGACACGCACCAGCACGTGGCGCTCGTGAAGGGCCGCTGGAAGGAGGACGAGCCCGTCCTCGTCCGCGTTCACTCGAAGTGCCTCACGGGCGACGTGTTCGGCTCGGAGCGCTGCGACTGCGGCCCCCAGCTCCACGCCGCGCTCGCGCAGATCGAGCGGGCCGGGAAGGGCGTCCTCCTCTACCTCGACCAGGAGGGGCGCGGCATCGGGCTCGTGAACAAGCTGCGCGCCTACAACCTGCAGGACCAGGGCTACGACACGGCCGAGGCCAACGAGCGGCTCGGCTTCAAGCCGGACCTGCGCGACTACGGCATCGGCGCCCAGATCCTGCGCGACCTCGGCGTCCGCAAGATGAAGCTCCTCACGCACAACCCGAAGAAGATCGTCGGGCTCGAGGGCTACGGCCTCGAGGTGGTGGAGCGCGTCCCGATCGAGATGGCGCCGACGCGCCGCAACCGCGCCTACCTCGCGACCAAGCGCGACAAGATGGGGCACCTGCTCACCCTCGCCCC
>DATDDC010000245.1:0-3386 GCA_036523995.1 Anaeromyxobacter sp. | reverse complement strand
GCGGGGGCGGGCGGCGTGGGCGGCGGCCGGTTGCGCAGGCCCGCCGGCAGGAGCGACTCGCGGAGGCTGGCCGCGGCGGCGTCGACGTCGAAGCCCGGCGCGCTCCCCGTCCCCGTCCCGGTGTCCGGCGCGACGAGATCGCGGAGGCGCGCGAAGCGCGCTTCCTCGGCGGGCGTGAGGCCTCCCGTCGCCCGCTTCTGCTCGAGCGAACGGTACTCCTTCATCACGCTGCGCGGATCGGGCATGCAATGCACCGCCGGTGCGGCGAGGGACGCCAACGGCGGACGCGCCGATGATACCCCGGGGCCGCCGCACGACAAAGGCGACGGCCTGTGGCATTGGCGCCGTGGAGGGCCATGCCCGCCGCGGCGAGCAGACCCGCCCGAAGCCCGCCCGGCGGCGTCCGGCCGACCGCCTGCGCGCTCCCTCCCCCGCTCCCCGGAGGAGGCCCTCCGGAGGCGGGTCCTGACGGTGGCAGCGCCGCTCGCCGTGCGCTAGCCTCGCGCGCTCATGGACGAGAAGACGCAGCGGGCACGCCACGAGCGCCTGTGGCAGGCCGACCACAGGCACCTCTGGCACCCGTTCACGCAGATGTCGGACTGGCTCCGCGAGGAGCCCGTCATCGTCGACTCCGCGGACGGGCCGTACCTCGTGGACACCCTCGGGAACCGATATCTCGACGGCGTCTCGTCCCTCTGGTGCAACGTCCACGGCCACCGCGACCCGGAGATCGACGCGGCCCTCTCGGCCCAGCTCGGCCGCATCGCCCACTCCACCCTGCTCGGCCTCGCCTCGACGGCCTCCATCGAGTGCGCCGAGGCGATCGCCGCCGTCGTGCCGCGCGGCCTCACGCGCGTGTTCTTCTCCGACGCGGGAGCGACGGCCGTCGAGATCGCGCTCAAGATGGCCTTCCAGCACCACCAGCTCCGCGGCGACGGCGCCCGGACGGAGTTCGTGGCGCTCCGCGGCGGCTACCACGGCGACACCATCGGGGCGGTCTCGCTCGGCGGCATCGATCTCTTCCACCGCATCTTCGAGCCGCTCCTCTTCGACGTGCACCACGCGCCCCAGCCCTACTGCTACCGCTGCCCCCTGGGGAAGACCTGGCCCTCGTGCGCCATGGCCTGCGCCGACGAGGTGGAGCGGATCTTCGCGGAGCGGCCGGGCCGGATCGCCGCGCTCGTCCTCGAGCCCGTGATGCAGGGGGCGGACGGCATGATCGCGCAGCCGCCCGGATACGTGCGCCGCATGCGCGAGATCTGCGATCGCCACGGCGCGCTCCTCGTCTGCGACGAGGTGGCGACGGGGTTCGGCCGCACGGGCACGATGTGGGCCGTCGAGCAGGAGGGCGTCCTCCCCGACATCCTCACCATGGCGAAGGGGCTCACCGGCGGATATCTGCCGCTCGCCGCCACCGTCACGACCGAGCGGATCTTCGAGTCCTTCCTCGCGCCCTTCGAGGAGAAGAAGACCTTCTTCCACGGCCACACCTACGCCGGGAACCCGCTCGCCTGCGCCGCGGCGACCGCGTCCATCCGGCTCCTGCGGGAGCGCAAGGTGATCGAGGGCCTTCCCGCCAAGGCGGCCGCGCTCGCCCGCGCGCTCGCGCCGGCGCAGCGCATGCCGAACGTGGGCGACGTCCGCCAGCGAGGCCTCATGGTCGGGATCGAGCTCGTGCGCGACCGGGCGAGCAGGGAGGAGCTCCCCTACGGGCTCCGGGCGGGGCACCAGGTCATCCTCGAGGCCCGGAAGCTCGGCGCCATCCTCCGGCCCCTCGGCAACGTGGTGGTGCTCATGCCGCCCCTCTCGCTCTCCGAGGAGCAGCTCGGACAGCTCGCCGCGATCGCGCTCGCCTCGATCGAGAAGGTCGCGGCGCGGTTGTGATGCGCGCTGCCGCACCGCTGGCCGAGCCGGCGGCGCCGGGTGCGCCCGGGACCGGGCGCGGGCACGGGTGAACATGCGAGGGCTCTTCGTCACCGGGACCGACACGGGGGTGGGGAAGACGGAGGTGACCTGCGCGCTCCTCGAGGGCGCGCGCGCTCGCGGGCTCGACGCCGTGGGGATGAAGCCGGCGCAGTCGGGGGTGGACCCGTCCGAGCCTTCGGACGCGGAGAGGCTCGCCGCCGCTTCCGGCGGCTCGGAGCCGCTCGAGGCCGTGTGCCCGTACTCCTTCGGCCCTCCGCTCGCGCCGGCCGTGGCCGCGAGGATCCTGGGCCGCCAGATCTCGTTCGGGCGGATCGTCGACGCCGCCCGCTCGCTCGCGGCGCGGCACGAGGCCGTCCTCGTCGAGGGAGCGGGCGGGCTCCTCGCGCCGCTCACCGACGCGGAGACGTACGCGGATCTCGCCGCCGCGCTCGGGCTCCCGGTCCTCGTCGTGGCGCGCGCGGGCCTCGGCACCGTGAATCACACTGCGCTCACGGTGGAAGCCCTGCGGCGGCGCGGGCTCGCCGTCGCCGGCATCGTCCTGAACCGGGCCGGGCCGGACGACGATCCCTCGGTGCCGACCAACGCGGGGGAGATCGCGCGGCTCACCGGCGTCGCGCCCGCCGCGCTCCTGCCCTTCGTCCACGATATCGAGGCGCGCCGCGGCACGCTCCGATCCATGCTCGACGGAAAGATCCAGTTTTAGGAGCGCCGCTCGAAAAATGGATCGAGCGCCGGATCGATCCTAGAGATCGCGACGTGCCGAACGTCGTCGATCTCACGCTCGTCGCGAAGGCGCGCCGGACGCTTCGGGCCATCCTCGAGGACCGCGGGATCGGGTTCTTCCTCGTGGCCTCGTCGCGCGCGCCCAGGCTCGACGCGCGCCGGATCGCCTGGGTGGTGGAGGCGGCACGCCGCAAGGTGGGACGCCGTGCCGGCCAGGACCCGAACGCGCTCTCGCGCACGCGCCGCGTGGTCCGGCGCGAGCTCATCCGCCTCCTCTCGGAGGCGATGGTGCAGGCCGGGTTGTGACGAGCTAGCCGGGCTTCCCGCTCGTCTTCTGCACGAACCGGAAGCGGAGATCCGTGAGCAGGTTCTCCATGAACCGCTCCTCCTCCGGCGTGAGGTTCCCCTTCGTCTTCTCGGCCAGCATGGCGAGGATGTCGATGGTCTGCTTCGCGAGGGAGAGGTTCGGCGTGGCGGGCTCGCCGGTCTCCGGGTGCGGCGCGTCGCCCAGGTGCACGAACGCCGAGGACCCGAGCGACAGGACGAACGTGTAGAAGTCGATGGGCGCCGCGCTCTCGTTGGTCTTGGTCATGGCGTCTCCCCGCTCGCTCCGCTCGCGTCAGTCGAACTCGAAGGCGATGCGCTCCGCGGCGAATCCGCGCTTGATGAGGAGCACGAGCTCGCCGGAGCGGCGGGCCCGCGAGGCGGCCCGGCGGAACTCCGCCAGCGTGCTCACC
>DATDDC010000244.1:0-6082 GCA_036523995.1 Anaeromyxobacter sp. | reverse complement strand
GCGAGGCGCCCACCACCACGAGCTCGGGCCGCACCGCCGCGCGAGGCGGCGCGATGCGGCGCTCGCGGAGCCCCCGCAGGTGGCGGATGACCTTCACGCCCGTGAGGAGCCGGAGCCGCGAGCGCAGGAGCTGTCCGTACTGCTCGAGGTCCGTCGTGGCGTGCGGCTTCTCCAGGATGTCGAGGGCACCGAGCGAGAGCGCCCGGAAGCCGACGGTCTCGGCCCGGTTGGCGGTGAGGACCAGGATGGGCGTGGGCGTCTCCGCCATGATCCGCGCGATGCCCGAGAAGCCGTCGGCGTCGGGCATGTTGAGGTCCATGGTGATGACGTCGGGCTTGAGCGAGCGGGCCAGGGCCGCGGCGGCGTTGCCGTCGGCGGCGACCGCCACCACCTCGAAGCCCGGCTCGGCCACCACCACCTGCGAGAGGAGCTCGCGGAACAGCGCCGAGTCGTCCGCCACCAGGACGCGGATGGGACGCTCGGCGGCGGCGTTCACGCGCCGACCCCGGTGAGCCGCTCGAGCGTGGCGGCGAAGCTCTCGGCCTCGAGCTCGCCCTTGACGAGGTAGGCGTCGGCCCCGGCGTCGACGCCGCGGCGCCGCTCCTCCGGCGCCGAGAGGGACGACAGGATGACGATGGGCAGCTTCGTGAACCGCGGCGTGGCCTTGACGCGCCGGGTGAGGTCGATGCCGTCGAGCACCGGCATCTGCACGTCGGTGACGAGCAGGTGGTACGCCCCGGTCTGGAGCTTCTGCCAGCCGTCCTCGCCGTCGACCGCCTCGTCCACCTCGTGGCCGAGCGAGCGCAGGAGGGCGGCCTCGGCCTCGCGGGCGATGGCGCTGTCGTCCACGAGGAGGAGCCGGAGGCGACGCCGGTCGCGTCCGCGGCTCGGCGCCGGCGAGGCGAGCCGCCGCGCCGCCTGGACGATGTCCGGGGTCGAGAGGAGGAGCGCCACCCGGCCGTCCTCGAGGGCCGCCGCGCCGGTGACGAAGCGGATTCCCTTGAGGAAGGCGCCGGGCGCCTTCACCGCCACCTCCCGCTCCCCGAAGAGCCCGTCCACCACCACCGCCGCGCCCTCGGCGCCGTGGAGCACGTTGGCGACGAGGGGCCGTTCCGAGCGCGGGCCGCCGTTGAGGGAGAGGAGCGGCCCGAGGGCCACCACCGGGATGAGGCGGCCGCGGTAGCGCACGGCGCGGACACCGGCCACGTCCGTGGTCTGGGCCGGATCGAGGCGGCCCACGCTGTCCACGTCCACGGCGGGGATCCCGTACACGTCCTCGTCGATCCGGACGAGGAGCACCTTCATGAGGGAGAGCGACTGCGGCATCCGCAGCGTGAAGCGCGAGCCCTTGCCCGGCTCCGACTCGACCGTCACCGAGCCGCCCAGCGAGGTGACGCGCTTCCGCACCACGTCGAGGCCCACGCCGCGGCCGCTCGTCTCGCCCGCCTGCTCGCGGGTGGAGAAGCCGGGCAGGAAGATGAGGTCGACGGCGGCGCGCGCCGAGAGGCTCGCCGCCTGCTGCTCGCCGATGACTCCCTTGCGCAGCGCGGCGGCGCGGATCTTCATGGGGTGGATGCCGCGGCCGTCGTCCTCCACCGTCACGGCGAGGAGGTCGCCGTCGGTGCGCGCCGAGAGCGTGATCTTCCCGATGCGGGGCTTGCCGGCCTCGGCGCGCTCCTCGGGCGTCTCGATGCCGTGGTCCACGCAGTTGCGGACGAGGTGGACGAGCGGATCGTTGAGCGAGAGCAGGATGGACTTGTCGACGCCCGTCTCGCCGCCCTTCACCACGCACTCGACCTCCTTGCCCTGCTCCTTCGCCATGTCGCGGGCGGCGCGGGGGAAGCCGGCCAGGACGCCGGAGAGGGGGATGAGCCGGGCGTTGCCGATGCGCTCGGCGAGGAGGCCGAACTGGGACTGTGCGGAGGAGGCGGCCTCGGTCTGGGCGCGGGCGAAGCGGAACGTGTCCGAGCGAAGCAGGTGGACGTCGCCCTCGATCTGCTCGACGAGCTTCATGCCGCTCGTCTCGCGCAGCCGCTCGGCCAGGGCGATGACGCGGTCCGAGAGCCGCGCCCATCGCGCGAAGAGGGCGTTCAGGTCCCGCGTGCGCCGCATCGAGCGGGCGCCCTCCACGAGCACGTCGCCGGCGAGCGTCGCGATCTCGTCGAGCCGGTCCACGTCCACGCGGATGGAGCCCGCCGGCCTGGCGCCGAGCTCGGGCTTCCACTCCGGCTTCACCGTCTCGTTCTCGCCGGTGATGGCAGCCTTCTCGTCCGGCGCGGCCGGGGCGGGCTTCGCCGCGGCGGGAGCGATCTGCCCGTCGGCCTTCGCCGGCGCCGGCGCGGCGCCCGGGCCCGCGATGAGGGCGCGGAGCCGGTCGGTCATGGTCTTCGCGGCGACGCCTCCGTCGGAGGGCGCGTCGAGGAGGGGCAGGATGGCGTCGCAGGCCCTGAGGAGGGCATCGAGCCGCTCTCCGGGGCTGTCGGCCGGGAGCGCCTTGAGGAGGTCCTCGGCGGCGTGCACCACCGCCGAGACGCCGACGAAGCCCATCATGCGGGCCTCGCCCTTCAGCGTGTGGAGCTCGCGCGCCAGCTCCTGGGAGAGGTCGGGCGTTCCCGCGCCCCGCTCCAGCGCGAGCAGCGCGGTGGAGATCTTCTCCACCCGGTCCGCGGTGGTCTCGCGGAACCTCGGCAGGAGCTTCTGGCGGATCTCCTCTGAGACGCCCATGCTAAAGCGACCGTCCCTCGGGACGGCTACTCGACCTTGAACCGCTTCACGAGCTCGGCGAGCCGCTCGGCGAGCTTCGTCAGCTCGGCGGCGGCGCCGGTGGCCTGCTTCGAGCCGGACTGCGCCTGGCGCGTGACCTCCTCGATCTCGGCCATGGACTGCACCACCTGCTCGGTGGCGGTGCGCTGCTGCTGGGTGGCGAGGTGGATGACGCGGGCGGCGTCGCTCGTCTCCTGGATGCCGGAGAGGATGCCGGACACGCTCGTCATGGCGTTCCCGCCGAGCTTCTCGCCCTCGCCCGCCATGCGCTTGTTGCCGTCGGAGGCCTCCTTGGCGGCGTGGGTGGCCTCGCGGATCTCGGTGATGAGGTTCTTGATCTCCTTCGTGGACTCCATCACGTTCTCGGCGAGCCGGCGCATCTCGGCGGCCACGATGGAGAAGCCGCGCCCCGCCTCTCCCGCCTTGGCGCCCTCGAGCGCGGCGTTGAGGGCGAGGAGGTCGGAGCGGTCCGCGATCTCGTCGATCACCTCGACCACCGTGCCGATGCGCTCGACCCGCTTCGAGAGCTTGGCGATGGCGTCGTCCACCTCGACGGCGTTCCCGCGCACCTTCTCCATGGCGCTCATGAACGCCTTGATGGCGCCCTCGCCCTGCTTCGCTCCGGAGAGCGTCTGCTCGGCGATGGACGCCACCATCTGCGCGTTCTCGGCGATCTGGTGCGAGGCGCCCTTCAGCTCCTCCATCGTGGCGGTGGTCTCGTGGATGGAGGAGGCCTGCGCCGACGTGGAGGACTCGTTCTGCGTCGCCGCGGCGAGCACCTCGGCCGAGGAGGACGAGAGCTGGAGCGCGGCCTCGCGGATCTCGGTGACGAACTTCTTCAGGGTCTCCATCACCTGGCCCACGCCGGCGATGAGCGGCGTGAGGGCGGCGTCCGAGACGCCGAGCCGGAGCGTGCCCGAGAGGTCGCCCTGGATGACGAGCCGGACCATCGCCTCGATGGCCTCGTCCACGCCGGCCGAGACCGTGTCGATGCGCTGGCGGGCCTCGCGGATCTCCGCCTCGACGTGATCGGCGGTGGCGTTCACCGCGCGGGCGATGTCGAGGAGCGGCGTCCCCTCGAACTCCGAGAGGTCGAGGCGGCCGCCGTACTGGCCGACGGAGAAGGCCCGCAAGACGGTCACGATGTGGCTCGCGTCGGCGCCGCGCGCGGCCTTCGCGGAGGACTTCCTGGCCGGCTTCTTCCTGTCGACGTCGATGGGAGTGCGCATCGCGGGGTTCCCTTCAGGCTGCACGCTTGTGGGGCGCGGCGGGGTGCTCGCGCACGAGTGCGCGGAGATCGATGAGGAGCGTGGGGGCGCCGTCCATCACCACGAAGCCGGTCACGGCGCCGGAGGAGAGGCAGGCCGCGGCGAGGGGGGGGAGGGGATGTACGTCCTCGGCGGGAAGGCTGCGCACGCCGAGCACCTGATCGACCACGAGGGTGCGCTCCTGGGCCTCGCCGGCCGCGACCACGATGCCGCGGGTCCGCTCGAACGGCATGCCCAGGGCGCTTCCCACCACGAGCTCCTCGGCCGGCACGTCCCGCACGCTGCCGATGCGGACGGCGTCGTGGACCACCGCAGCGAAGGCGCTCGCCCCCACCTGGAACACCAGGATCTCGGTCGTCTCGGCGGTCACGAGTGGCCGCTCCCCGAGGGAACGGCTCGCGCGCGCGCCGTCTCGACGAGGCGGGCCAGATCCAGGATCGCCACGGTCCCGTGGCGATCGCGGCCGACGGCGGAGAGGAACTCGGCCACGCCCGTCGACTCGGCGGGGGGCGGCTCCAGGGCGCGGCGCGGGATGACGACGAGCCCTTCGACGGATTCGCTCACCACGGCCACTTTCCACGGGCCGCAGTGGACGAGCGCGGCGCGCGTGCTCGGCCGGATGGGCACCGCGGTGTGGCCCACGAGCTGCCCGATGTCGAGCACCGGCAGGACCTCTCCTCGATGCGTGAACACGCCGGGCAGGAACGACGGCGCCGCGGGGAGCCGCGTCAGCGGTCCCAGGCGCACCACCTCGGTCACGAGGGGCGCCTCGAACGCGTACCGGCCCCCGAGCACCCGGAGGCAGAAGAACCACGCCTCCGAGCTCCCCTCCCGCGCCGGGAGCTCGGCGCCGTCTGTCGGTCTGGAATCGGGCATCCCCACGCGATTATCCGCGAGCCTGGGACGGAGGGGCAAGTCGGTGATATCGTGGACCGAGAGGCGCGCGTGAAGGTCCTCATCTGCTGCGACAGCGAGATCGTCCTACAGATGGCGGGCATGGCCCTCGAGGCGGCCGGGCATCAGGTCGTGCTCGAGCGCGAGGCGCAGAAGCTCGTGGCCGAGGCGGCCAGCGCCCAGGCCCTCCTGGTGGATGCGACGCGGGCCAAGCAGGCCCCGGCGCTGCTCCGCGATCGCGGCTTCTCCGGGCGGGCGCTCCTCGTCGCCGACGGAGCGCCGGCCGAGCTCGCGAAGCGCGCGGCCGAGCTGCACCTCGACGGCGCCGTCGCCATCGCCCCGCCCGAGGAGATATCGAAGCGGCTCGCCTCGGCCCTCGGCTCCCGGCGGCGGGTGCTCATCGTCGACGACTCGGAGATCGTGGCGCGGCTCCTCAAGGAGGAGCTCGAGGCGAAGGGTTTCGAGATCCAGTACGCCCCCGACGCCGAGAAGGCGGCCTCCATCATCCTGAAGCGGCAGACCCGGCCCGATCTCATCCTCCTCGACATCAACATGCCGAAGGTGGACGGCGCCCAGTTCTGCCGGTTCGTGAAGAAGAACGACATGTTCAAGGCCATCAAGGTGATCTTCTGCTCCGGCGAGGAGCGGGAGAAGGTGAAGCGTCTCGCGGCGGAGTGCGGGGCGGATGGGTTCATCTTGAAGGACGAGTTCTTGGGGAAGTGGATCGTCGACCAGGGCTGAGCTCGAACCAGGTCGGTTGCATCCCGCGCGCCCGTCGCAACCGAGCGCGGCCGATCACCTCAGCACCCCCGGACTGCCGTCCGTACACGCGATGTTCGCAGCCTCGTCCCGCCCGGCCGGATCGATCTTCTCGGCGGCCACGGGGCACATGGGAGCCCCCGCGTCCCCGAACGTGGCGAGCACGTGCCCTCCGGGATCGGCCAGCATGAGATCGGGCGCGCGGTCGTTCGCGATGCCGCCGAGGAGCGCGGTCGAGCCGCAGGTCATCACCGGTACGCCGGCGGGGAGCGCGTAGCGGCCGTCGTACGAGCCGCCCGCGACGAGGGCGACGGCGCGCGGCGGGAGCACGACGCCGGGCGGCGCCATCACCTCGCACGAGGCGAGCGATCCGGAGGCGGTGCGCTTCACGAGGCGAA
>DATDDC010000243.1:0-7915 GCA_036523995.1 Anaeromyxobacter sp. | reverse complement strand
GGCGGCGCGGGATCGTACTCGATGCCGAGCTGGATCGCGGCGGCGGCGTCGCGGCCGGCGAGCTCCATCGCGAGCGCGAGGGCGAGGTCGATCCCCGCCGAGACCCCCGCGGCGGTGGCGTACTTGCCGTCGCGGACGACGCGCTCCGCCACCGGCACCGCGCCGAACTCGGCGAGCCGGTCGCGCGAGGTCCAGTGGGTGTTGGCTCGCCGGCCCCGGAGGAGCCCGGCGGCGCCGAGGAGGAGCGCGCCGGTGCACACGGAGGCGGTGATGCGCGTGGTGGCGTCGACGGCGCGGATCCAGGAGAGCACGCGCTCGTCGCGCTCGAGCGCGCGCGTGCCGAAGCCGCCCGGGACGACGAGGAGGTCGCACGCCGCGACGTCGTCGATGGACGCGTCCACGGCGAGGCCGAGGACGCGGTCGCCCGTCCGCACCACGCCCCGGGACGGCGCGACGAACGTCACGCGCGCGTCCGGCAGGCGGGCCAGCACCTCGTACGGACCGATCGCGTCGAGCGCCGTGATGCCGTCGAAGACGAGGATGGCGATGTTCATGGCCTCCTCTTTAGCCCGGCGCCGCCCCGGGCGCCTCGGGCCCGGGCAGGTCGTGGCGCCCTCCGGCCTCGCCCTCAGCGGCCGAGGGAGAAGGCCTGGACCGCTTCTCGCCTCCACGCCAGCCCGATGCCGGGACGCTCCGGCACGCGGGCGAAGCCGTCCTCGATGCGCAGCGGCTCCTCGAGGATCGCGTTCGCCCAGTCGACCCATTCCAGGAAGTGACAGGTCGGCGTGGCGGCGAGCAGGTGCGCGCTCAGCTCCGGGTGGAGATGCGAGGACAGCTCGATCCGGTGCGCCGCGGCGATGCCGGCGGCCTGGATCCAGCCGGTCACGCCGCCGATGCGAGCCACGTCGGGCATGACGTGATCGCAGGCCGACGCGGCCAGGGCCTCGATCATCGACTCCGGGCCGTTGAAGTTCTCGCCGAGCTGCAGGGGCACCGCGAGCGCCCTCGCGACGGCCGCGTTGCCGGCGTAGTCGTCGTGCCGGATGGGCTCCTCGAGCCAGGCGATGCCCTCCGGTTCGAGCGCGCGGCCGCGGCGGATGGCCTCCGCGACGGTGAGCGCCTGGTTGTAGTCGACGGGGAGCTCGATCCGATCCGGGAGCCGCTTCCTCACCGCCCGGGTGACGGCGAGGTCCTCCTCGAGCGTGCGATGGCCGAGCCGGAGCTTCACGCTCCGAAAACCTCCCGCCAGGAGCTTCTCGGCCTCGTCCGCGGCGGCCTCCGGCGGCATGAGGCCGAGCCCGCTCGAGTTGTAGGCGGGGATCGGCTTCGGTCCGGCGCCGAGGAAGGAGGCGAGCGGCAGGCCCGCGGCGACGGCGAGGGCGTCCCAGATCGCCGCGTCGAGCGCGGACAGCGCCATCCGCACGACGCTCGAGACCCCCACGAGCGCGAAGCGCCGCGAGAGCTTGCCCGCGATCTCGAGCGGCGCCGCGGCCTCCCCCTTCACGAGCGACACCGCGTCGCGGAGCACGGCGTCGATGGCCCGCGGCACGCTCGGGCGGTAGCAGAAGAGGTAGGTGTGCCCGGTGACGCCCTCCTCGGTCTCGAGGTCGACGAGGAGGAGCGGAGCGTTCCGCACGATCGCCGCGCTCGTGCCGAGCGGGTACGTCATCGGCACCTCGACCGCGAAGGTCTCGACCGCGCGGATCGTCAGCGGCGGGAGGCGGCCGGCATGGGCTCGGGGCATGGTCCACTCCTTCGAGGAGGCGAGGACCCCTAACCGCGCGGGGCGCGACCTTCCACCTGGACGGATGCGGCGCGGAGGGGTCCCCGCTCGCCTTCGGGGACGAGCGCGGCCTGCGGCGACCGCGCCCTCCCGCTAGAGTGGATCCCATGCCCGTCCACGTTCCCGCGCCCACCCAGCCGACCAGCAAGTGCCCGAAGTGCGGCACCGAAGGCACGGTGCAGCAGCGGATCGGGAACATGACGACCTACGTCTGCCCGAAGTGCGGAGCGCGGTGGGTGGCGGCGAGCTGACGGCGGAGCGGGCCCGTCAGCGCGCCGCCGGCTCGAACACGAGGCAGGTCGTGGTGGCGTGGGCGTACAGCGCGCCGTCCGGCCCGTAGAGCCGTCCCTCCGCCGTGGCGAGCTGCCGGCCGCAGTGCAGCACCTTCCCCTCGGCGCGCACCCTCGGCACCTCCAGCGAGAGGCCGCGCACCAGGTTCACGCTCAGCTCCGCGGTGGTGTAGGCGCGGCCGGCCGGCAGCATCGTCTGCACGGCGCAGCCCATCGCCGAGTCGAGCAGGGTGGCGTACCAGCCGCCGTGGACGGTGCCCATGGGGTTGAAGTGGGCCGCCAGCGGCTGGCCCTGGAACAGGGCCCGGCCGGGCTCGACCTCGAGCAGGAGGAAGTGGAGCGTCCTCGCGATGGGCGCGGAGGGCAGCTCCCCGCGCAGCATCGCCTGCAGCACCTCGAGGCCGGAGCGGCCGGCGACGTCGGCCGGGGTCGCCACCCCGGGGCCCGGGCCCCGGTCCATCCGCCGCCGCGCCTCGGATTCCTGGGCGAGCCACCCATCGAGCGCCGGCGGCGCGGCGGGGGCGAGGGCGGGCGAGGGGGGAACGCTCACGGCGGGGCTCCTTCCCGGAGGACCATGATGTATATGCAACGGATGTAGCTGCAACTATAATGGCAGGCATGTCCTCGGCGCAACGCCCCGCCGCCCGGCCGCAGGGCTGCACGAACCTCAAGCTGCGGCAGCTCATGCGCCGGGTGGCCCGGCATTACGACCTCGAGGTCGGCAAGACCGGGCTCAAGGGCACGCAGTACTCGCTCCTCAGCCACGTCGTGAAGCTCGGCCCGCTGAGGCCGGTCGACCTCGCGGCCGCGATGAAGGTCGACGCCTCCACCCTGTCGCGCAACCTCAAGATCCTGGTGGACGCGGGCCTTCTGGAGGCGTTCCCGGGCGCCGACGCGCGCAGCCACCTCGTGCGGGCGACCGCGGCCGGCCGCGCCAAGCGGGCGGAGGCGCAGCGCCACTGGCGCATCGCGCAGGAGACGCTCAACGATGCGCTCGGCGCCGATCGGGTGGTGGCGCTCCACGCCCTCCTCGACGAGGCGATGGAGCGGCTGGGAGGCGCGCGCGGCGGGCCGTGACGCTCGTCGCCCCTCGTGCTCGGGACGGGTCGATCACCACCCCGGGTTCGGGCGAGCGGGGACGCCGCGGCGCAACACGGGGTAATCGCGGCCGTTTGCCCGCGCCGGCGGGGCACGAACCCTGCGTTGAACCGGCCCCATGCGGCCGACACCCCAACCCTCGTTCTCGCGCCCGGGCGCCGCCGCGCTCGCGCTGCTCCTCGCGTTCACCGCGCCCTGCGCGCTGGCGGCCGACGGGGAGACCGCGAGCAGCAGCGCCTCGTCGGCGGAGGAGAGCGACCTCAGGGCGCTCCTCTCCGCGCCGGTGGAGGCGGCCACGAAGCTGCCGCAGCGCGTCCTCGAGGCGCCGAGCGTCACCTCGCTCGTGACGCAGCAGACGATCCAGAGCTTCGGGTGGTCGAGCCTGAACGAGCTGCTCTACATGCAGCCGGGCTTCTTCCCGTCGAGGCAGTACGAGCGCTGGACGGTGGGAGCGCGAGGGCTCTTCGAGCCCTGGTACAACAACCACATCGTGCTCCTGGTGGACGGCGTCCCGTTCGGCGACGCCGAGACCGGCTCCGCCTACACCTGGGAGCTCACCCCGCTCTTCCCCTGGAAGTCCGTGGAGGTCGTGCGCGGGCCCGGCTCGGCGCTCTACGGCTCCGGCGCCGTGAACGGCGTCGTCTCCCTCACGACGCCCTCGCCGACGAAGGAGCTCGAGCGCACCGGCTACGCCTCGGTGCAGGTCGGCGACCTGGGGAGGCGCGCGTACGAGGGCATGGCGGCGGACGACTTCGCGTACGCAGGGGTCCTGGCCGCGTTCAGCCGCACGTCCACGGACGGCAACCCGCGCCTCGACTTCGACGCGTCGGGGCGGACGAATCCCGACGGCACGCTCGCCCGCTTCCCGGTCCGCGACGGGCGGCAGAGCACGTACCTGCTCGCCAAGATCGACGCGAAGGGGCCGCTCGAGGGCCTCTCGTTCCAGTTCCACCATCAGGACTGGAACTTCCAGAACGACCACGGCTACTCCGATCTCAGCCCCGCGGCGCCCGACTCGATGCGCGAGTGGCGCGACATGGGCATCCTCCGCTGGCGGACGCCCGGCTCGCCCGCGGTCTCCGAGGACTTCGTCGTGCGCCTCCAGCGGCACGGGTACGACTACGACGCGCAGATGGTGCCGGCGGGCGTGACGACGGGCGGCATCGACTACCCGAGCGGCGCGAACGAGACGCTCGTCACCCACACCGACGAGCTCTTCGCGCGCGCGCAGGTGGCGTGGCGGTCCACGGGCGGCGCGAGCCTCCTCGGCGGCGTGGAGTACTCGGGGCTCCTCTACAAGGGCGACGAGCGCCACACCGCGAACTTCGACGTCCGGGCAGGCGGAGACTGGGCCCCCACGGCCGGCGACGTCGCCCTCGGCTCGTACTACGCGCCCATCGAGGGGCGGCCGGTGCACCACCTCGGCGCGTACGCGCAGGCCGTCTCGGGGCCCTTGCTGGGAAGGCTCCTCTCCGTCACGGCCGGCGCGCGCTACGACGGGACGAGCGCGTCGTACGTGGATCCGGCGGCCCCCGACCAGCCCGCCCGGACGCGCCGCTTCGAGGAGGTGTCGCCGCGCCTGGCGGTGGTGCTCACACCCGGTGAAAGCACCGCCCTGAAGGTGATGGGCGCCCGCGCCTTCCGCGCGCCCGACACGGCGGAGCTCTTCCCCAGCAACACCGCCATCCAGAGCTCGAACCCGGGTGGCCTGCGCCCGGAGACCCTCGACACGGTCGAGCTGGCGGGGACCTGGCTCGCCAACGACCACGTCGAGCTTCGCGCCAACGGATACTGGTTCCGCCTCGCGAACCTCATCGGCTACGACGGGCTCACGGTGGCGAACCTCTACACCACGGAGCACGTCGGCGCGGAGGTGGAGGCGCTCTGGGACCTCGACCTCGGGCACCGCGGCCGGCTGGCGGGGTTCGCGAGCTGGGCCTACGCGGCCCTGCTTCGCGAGCGCTCGCTCGGCCCGGGCCTGGAGGCGGCGCACCGGCTGGCGTGGGCGCCGGCCCACTCCGCCAAGGTGGGCCTCAACCATCAGCTGGGCCGCGCCAGCCTCGCCGCGAGCCTGCTCTACCAGGGCGCCGTGGCGCGCCGGCCGAGCGACCTCGTGACGCCCGAGTACCGGGCGCTCCGCCCGGACGCGATCCCCGCCTGGGCGACGGTGGACGTGAACGCGCTCTGGCGCGCGCGGCCGTGGCTGCGCGTCGGCATCCGGGTGACGAACCTGCTCGACACCCAGGCGCGCGTGGTCGCCCCCGGCGACCTGCCCTTCGACCACGCCGTCGAAGGCCGCCGCGTGCTCGCGACCATGGTGCTGGAGCCGTGACGGTCGGCTCGCCGGAGCCGGCGAGGCCCCGGCGGAGCGGACCGCCGAGGCGCGCGAGCGCGGCCTGGCCCGCGCCCTGGCCGCCGATCTGGCGGCGATGGACGGCCCCGGTCCTCGCGGACCTGGCGGCGGTCGACGGGCGACGGATCGCGGTCGTCGTCACATGCGAGCCGCCCGGATGCGATGGATCAGGGCGGGAGCTTCACGCCGTCGGGCCCGCCCGCTCGGGAGTCGCGCCGCAGGGGCAGCAGCGCCCGGAGGCGGGGGTCCCGGAGAAAGAGGCCAAGCCAGGCGAAGGCGCCGAGCAACGCCGGGCCGAACCAGACCGCCTGCGAGACGCGGACATGTGTGGCCACGGCGCCCCCGAGGTAGCCGGTCACCAGCACGGCGCCCAGCACCGAGGTCCGGGGGATGGCATACACGAGCGCGCACGCGAGCTCGACGATGCCGATGGGAACGAGGGCGCTCCGCGGATATCCGAACGCGTCCCAGTCCTTCAGCATCTGCGGGCCTCCGGCGAGCTTGAGGATCCCGCTCAGCCCCATGATCAAGATCGGAAGGGCGCTCACGACGCGCCCAGCCCAGAGCGTCTTTCTGCCGACCGCCATCTCCGCCATGCGCTCCTCCGGCCGCCCTCGTCTGGGGGTGAATGCACGCTTGTAAGTGGCGCGCGCCGGATTCGCCACCCGGCTTCCACGCCACGCCGTGCGGCGCGCGAACGGGAGCGGCGCCGAGGTGCGGGCGGTGCTCGAGCGACCCGGACTCTTCGGGGAGGGATGCGCGGCCCCGTTGACACGGATCGTTTCACCGACCGTGTCACCCAAGGCATCTCGGGCATCGATCGTTTCACCCACCGTGTCACCCACAGCACCTCACCATCGAGCAGCCGTCGCCGCGTGTCGCTCTTCGCCTCTACCCGCGGCCGTGGGACTGCTCCTCTCCCTCCGGCCCGGCCTATCGTCCGGAAGTCCGCTGCCCGACCGCTGCACGCCTTCCGAACGAGGTCCTTCATGGCCAAGAAGTCGCTGCTCGCCGCCGCCGTCGCCGCCGGGTTGCTCGCCGCCGTCGTCGCCACCCGCCCCGGCGAGCACAAGGTGGTCCGCTCCGTCACCGTGTTCGCGCCGGCCGCCGTCGCGTACGGGCACGTCGCGAGCTTCCAGCGGTGGGCTCCCTGGTCGCCGTGGGGATCGCTCGATCCGCGGAAGGTCGAGTACGGAGGCCCGACCGCGGGCCTCGGCGCCACCTACCGCTGGTACGGGAACGAGCGGCTCGACGAGGGGCTCATGAGGATCATCTCGGCCCGTGCCCCCGCCGAGCTCGTCATCTCCGTGGTGTCCGAGAAGCGACTGGGAGACGACAGCACCGTCACCTTCGCGTTCGCGCCCGACGGCGCCGGTACGCGCGTGAGCCTGGAGCTGTCCGAGAAGCGTGGCTTCATCGGGAAGGCCAGGCACCTCTTCGACGGCAGCGACATGGACCGCATCGTCGGGCCGGACTTCGAGGGCGGGCTCGCCGCGCTCAAGGGAATCGCGGAGTGCGAGGCGTGGGAGGCCAACACGGGCGGCACCGTGTCCGACGCCGTCCCTCAGGGCGCCCTCTCCGCCGTGGTCGATCATCCGGCGAGGTAACTTCCTCCGCGGGGGCGACATCCGGCGCAGGGCGTGTCGACGTCCTCGCCAGCAGTGAGGTGAACCGGCTCCTCTCCCGATGCGCCATCGCGGTACGATTGCGCATGCGGGGGAGGAGTCGTCCATTCGTGACACGGCGGGCTTCCCCTTGACCGGCGCGGAGCTCCTCCTCCGGACGGCGGCCTCGGCGGGCGTGGACGCCTGCTTCGCGAACCCCGGCACGACCGAGCTCGGGCTCGTGAACGCGCTCGACCTCGTCCCGACCGTCCGCGCCGTCCTGTGCCAGTTCGAGGGCGTGTGCAGCGGCGCCGCCGACGGCTACGGGCGCATGTCGGACCGGCCGGCCCTGGCGCTCTTCCACCTCGGGCCGGGGTTCGCGAACGGGATCGCGAACCTCCACAACGCGCGGCGCGGCCGCACGCCCGTCGTCGCGCTCGTGGGCGAGCACGCCACCTGGCACCGCGCCGCCGACGCGCCGCTCGCCTCGGACATCGAGTCGCTGGCGCGCCCGGTGTCGCGCTTCGTTCGGGCCGCGACCTCGGCCGAAGGGCTCGGCCGGGACGTCGCCGACGCCATCGCCGCCTCGACGGACGGGGGCGGCGGCGTGGCGACGCTCATCGTCCCCTCCGACTGCCAGAGCGGGGAGGCCGCGGCGACGCCTCCCCCGGTGGCCCGCCGCCCGCCGGAGCGGGTGCCGGCGGATCGCGTGGAGCGCATCGCGGCGGCCCTGCGCGGCGCGGACCCCGCCGCGCTCTTCCTCGGCGGCCGGGCCCTGCGGGAGAGG
>DATDDC010000242.1:0-17249 GCA_036523995.1 Anaeromyxobacter sp. | reverse complement strand
GGCGGGGCGAGAGGCCCGCGCACAGGCGGGCGATGGCCCGGGCCGCATGCCTGTCGCCGAGCGCGACGTCCTCGCGTGCGCCGTGGATCTCGGTCGCCCTCGACTGCGCAGCCTCGAGGAGCGCCGCCACGAGCGCGGCGTCCCGGCGGAGGCGGCAGGCGTAGCCGGCGGACACCGGGACGGCGCCGAGCTCGTGATCGACGAGGAGGGCGGCTGCGCAGGGCAGGCCGGCCGTGGCGGCAGCGGTCCGCCCCGAGCGCATACGCCTCCGCGCCGCCGCCGCCCCCGCCGCGACGCGGCGCTCGCGGCGACCGGAGCCGGTCGGGCTCGAGACGTCGAGCAGGTACACCCGGAACCCCCGGCGCTCGAGCGCCGCTGCGAGCCCCGCTGCCACGGGGGCCGCTCGCGCGAGGCTCCGTGGCTCGATGAGCCTCGCCGCCACCTCGCCCTCGGTGAAGCCCTCCGGCAGCGCCCGCGCGACATGGTCGCGCTCGACGGCCTCGAGGAGCGCGTGCAGGAGCGCGTCCTCCCGGCGGAACGCGGCCCCCATCCCGTTGGAAGTCCAGCGGACGAGGGCGGGTCCGAGCGGCGCCGCACCGGGAGGCGGCACGTACACGGCGCATGCCGGGACGAGGACGGGACGTCCCGACGAGAGCTCGACGCCGGAGCGCCAGGCCAGGCGGACGTCGTCCGAGGACGGATCGGAGTCGCCGTCGAGCGCGCGCGGCGGGAGCATCGCGTCGTCCCCGTGCCGGCGCGCGAGAACGCTGGCGCGTCCCCACGCGTCGCACGCGGGCCGCTCGGCCGCGAAGAGCTCGGCGGCCTCGAACAGCGCGCCCCGCGCGGCGTCCGCGAAGCGCACCCCCTTGCCGTTCGTCACCTGGAGGACGTGCCCCAGCGGGCGGATCGCGCTCGCTACCTCGACGCCCGTGCGGTCGAGGCCGGTGAGCCGCGCCACGCGCGTCACGCCCATGGCCCGCGCCAGGGCGCTCAGTCCCTCTCCATGAAGATCCCGACCTCGGAGCATGGGGAGGGGTTATATGCGATCCGCGTCGCCGGGCCGGGCGCCCGGAGCCCATGACCACATCCGCCGATTCAAGTGCGTCGCGCCCGAGAGCGGCACCGCGCCGCGCCCCCGAAAAGCGAAAGCCCCGGACCCTCTCAGGTCCGGGGCTCCCTCTCAGTGGCGGGGTGTAGGGGACTCGAACCCCTGGCCTCCGGCGTGACAGGCCGGCGTTATAACCGACTTAACTAACACCCCAGGTCATGATGGGCGGACCAGGCTTCGAACCTGGGACCCTCGCCTTGTAAGGGCGATGCTCTACCCCTGAGCTATCCGCCCAAGGCGAGAAAGCGTCGCGTTTCTAGCTTGGCCGGGGGTGCCTGTCAACGGCGCTGGACCGGCCCCGGACTCGATGCTAAGGGCCCGGCGATGGCTTGGAAACCCGGCATGAAGGTGGTCCACCGGGCCCAGCGCGGATGGGGTGTCGGCGTGGTCGTCCAGGTCGCCGACGAGGGGCGGCGGCTCGCGGTCCGCTTCGCGGGGCGCGAGGGGCTCACGGTGGTCTCGGGGAAGGATTCCGCCCTCGTGGAGGTGCCCCCGGAGACGCCCATCGAGCAGGGGGCGGGGGGGCCGCTCGACCGCCTCGCGGCGGGCGACCCGGGGCCGGCCTCGGCGTTCGCGCTCCGCTCGCGCGTCGTCCGGCTCGAGGCGCTCCGCCGCGCGGATTCCCTGGGCGCGCTGCTCTCCTCCCGCGTGCACGTCCTGCCGCACCAGGTGGGCGCGGCGGGCCGGATCCTCTCGGATCGCATGCCGCGCTTCGTGCTCGCGGACGAGGTGGGGCTCGGCAAGACGGTCGAGGCGGGCCTCGTCTTCGCGGGCCTGAGGCAGCTCGGCATCGCGGAGCGCGTGCTCGTGGTCGTCCCGGAGCACCTCGCCTTCCAGTGGCTCGCCGAGCTCTTCCACAAGTTCAACGCGCTCTTCGTGCTCCTCACGCCGGAGCGGATCGCGTCGCTCGGCGGCGCGGCGGCGGCGCTGGGGCGCTCGCCGCACGCCATCGTCTCGTTCGAGGCGCTCCGGCAGGACGCGGAGCTCGCCGAGGCCGCGTCGGCGCTGCCGCTCGACCTCGTCGTGGTGGACGAGGCCCACCACCTCGCGGAGGACGCGCTCCACGACCTCGTGGCGCCGCTCTGCCGCGCGTCGTTCGGCGTCCTCCTCCTCACCGCGACGCCGGTGCGGCTCGATCCCCGCGAGTACTTCCGGCTGCTCTCGCTCGTCGAGCCGATCCCCTCCACCTCGCTCGACGAGTTCCTCTCGCGCCTCGAGAAGCACGAGGCGTACGCCGCCGTGGCGCGCGACCTCCTCGCCGGCGGCGAGGTGGGGCCCGCGCTCGAGAAGCTCCGCGCGCTCTCCGCCGACGAGCTCTTCTCGAGCGCCGAGCCCCAGCCCGATCGCAAGACCCTCCTCGCGCACCTCGCCGATCGCCACGGCCTCTCGCCCCGGCTCATCCGGAACCGGCGCGTGAAGGTGGGCGCGTTCACGGCCCGCGTCCTGCGGCGCACCGACGTCGCCGCCGGCGGAAAGCGCCAGGCGCTCGTGGACCTCTGCACGCGGCTCGCCTGGGGCGGCGAGAAGGTGCTCGTCTTCGGCCACGACGTCGACGCGCTGCGCGAGCTGCAGGCGGGGATCGCGAGCGCGAAGCTCGAGGCGCTCCTCTACGACGACGCCCCCTCCATCGAGGCGCGCGACCGGCTGGTGGCGCGCTTCCGCGATCCGGACGGACCGATGCTCCTCCTCTCCGGCGAGTCGGGCGGCGAGGGGCGGAACTTCCAATTCTCGCACTACCTCGTGTGCGCCGACCTGCCCGAGTCGCCGCTCGTCCTGGAGCAGCGCATCGGGCGCCTCGACCGCCTCGGCCAGACGCGGCCCGTCGACATCCACCTCGTGGTCGAGCCGGGCGAGGAGGCGTTCCTGGCCGACCTCTACGAGAAGGAGATCGGCATCTTCGACGAGCCGGTGGGCGGCCTCGACGCGGTGCTGGCCTCGCTGCCGGACGAGCTGGACGCCCTCCGCCGCAAGCGGACCGAGCGCACGCGCGAGGCCTTCCGCCAGGACCTCTCCCGGCGCGTGGCCGCGGCGCGGAAGGCGCAGCACGAGGGCGATCCGCTCCTCGACATCCGCTCGGCGGCGCTCCCCGAATTGGGCGCGCTCACGCGCGCCGCGTTCGAGCGGCTGGGGGAGGGGCCCGTAGAGGACATCGACCGCCCCGAGGCCACCAGGGCGCTGCACGACGCGCTCGTGAGGCTCTCGAGCTGGCTCGAGGAGGAGCTCGAGGACGTGACGCTCGACGTGGCCCGGCGCGTGGGCATCGAGGTCGACACGGATCAGAACGTCCACCCGTTCGAGGTCTCCTTCACGCTCGGTGCGAAGATGAAGATCGAGGCGCTCCCAGGCATGTCGCTCCCCGAGGAGCCGATGACCCTCCTCGGCAGCTTCTGGCGACAGACCGCGGTGGCCCGCGACGAGCTCGAGTGGTTCGCCACGGGCAACAAGCTCGTCGAGGCCCTCGTCGGCATCGTGCGGGACGGCGACGCCGGCCGGAGCGCGGCGCTGCGGCGCGAGTGGGTCCCCCGGCGCGGCGGGCTCTACGTGCGCTTCCTGCCCGTGCTGGCCACGAGCGCCGACGTCGCGCCCGGCGCGCGCGTCGCCTCGCGGCAGGCGTCCCGCTACCTCGATCTCTCGCCCATCTCCGTGCTCGTCGAGCTCGAAGCCGCGAACCGGCTCGTGCCCGGGGGCGCGGCGCGCCTCGAGGAGGAGGTCGAGGCGGCGGTGGACGCGAAGGTCGGCCCCGCGCCCGGCCCCGCGCTGGCGGCTGCGCGCGAGGCGGCGGAGAAGGAGGCGCTCGCCCTGCTCGCGCGGCGGGAGGAGGAGGCGAAGGGCCTCCTCCTCGCCCACGGGCACGCCGAGGAGGAGAGGCTCGTGCAGGCGGCCTTCCAGGGAGGCGCGTCCCAGGAGCGCGTCGAGGCCGCGCTCGCGGTGCTCCGCCAGCGCCAGGACGTCGTCGGCGACGCCATCGGCCGGGCGAAGCTCGAGCTCGACGCGGTCGCGGTCGTGGTGCCCTGATTGACGCGCCACCGGGCGCGCGGTAGCACCTTCTCTGGATCGAGGCGCGGCCCGCGGCCGCGAGAGGAACGCCGCTCGATGAGGATCGTGGTGCTCCGGTTCGCCGTCTGCGCGGCCGTTCTCGGTCCGGCGCAGGCGCGTGCCCACGATCTCCGGCTCGAGCGCTCCGGCGGCGGCTTCGCGCTGCGCGCCGGGCACGCCGGGCACGCCGGCGGCGGGACCGAGGCCATCGATCCGTCGATCGTGAAGGAGGTCCACTGCGCGCGGGCGGGCGAGCCGGTTCGCGTCCTCGCGCCGCGCGCCGGCGAGGGGGGAACGGTCCGCGTCGACGGCCGCTGCGACGCGGCCTCCGCGCTCGTCGATCACGGGTTCTTCGTCGTGACGCCGGACGGGGAGAAGCACCTGCGCAAGAGCGAGGCGCGCGATGCCGTGAAGTCCTGGCGATCGCGCCAGTTCGCGAAGTGGCTCGACGCCCGGGCGCCGGTGGCGCCCCCGTTCGGCGACGCGCTCGAGATCGTCCCGGTGACGGACCTCGCCAGGGCGCGGGTCGGCGAGAAGTTGACGCTGCGCGTGCTCCTCGACGGCCGCCCCGTGGCGGGCGCCATCGTGTCGGTGGGGCACGAGCGCCTCGCCGAGACGTCTTCGGCGGGCGAGGCCCGCGTCAAGGTCCGGCGCGCCGGCCTCGAGTCCATCTCCGCGACCTTCCGCCGGCCGCTCGGCACGCCCGACGCCGACACCGAGGTGCTCGAGGCGAGCCTCTCCTTCGAGGTGCCGCGGTGACGACGCTCGGGAGAGCGGCGGTCCTCGCGCTCGTCCTCCCCGCCGGGGCCGCGGCCCACGAGGTCACCCACGAGGTCGTGTACGGCAAGGCCGTGGCGGTGCGCGCGCGCTACGCGGGCGCCGAGCCCCTGGCGTACGCGGAGTACCAGGTCTTCTCGCCCTCCGATCCCAGGGTCGCCTGGCAGAAGGGGCGGACCGATCGCGAGGGCTGGCTCGCCTTCGTCCCCACGGAGGCGGGGACCTGGCGCGTGCAGGTCGCCGATCGCTCGGGCCACGGCATGATCCTGTCGGTCTCCGCCTCGGCGCCCTCGCTCGATCCGGCGCGCGGCGAGGGCGCCCTGTCGTGGCTCGTCCGCCTCGGCGGAGCGCTGCTGGCGGTCGGGCTCGTGTTCGCGGGGCTCGCCGCCGTGCAGCGGCGCCGGAGGTCGCCCGCGTGAGCCGAGGCGCGCCCCGGCTCGCGCTCCTGCTCCTCCTCCCGGCGGGCGGTGCGCGCGCGCACCACGGCGTCGCCTCCGGCGGGTTCGCAGCCGCGGAAGGTCCCGGAGCCGCCATCGAGACCACCTCGGCCTTGCCGCTGCCGGAGCGCGGGCTCCTCCTCCTCGCCAAGGAGGAGTACGCGCGCTTCCGCCACCTCGATCGCGCCGAGCCCGAGAACAAGGATCACCTCTCGTTCACGACGCTGGGCGTGGGGTTCGGGATCCGCTCCTGGCTCTCCGCGTACCTCTTCGCGCCGTTCGCCGTGAAGGGCCTCGAGGCCTTCCGCGCCACCGCGGTCGCCACCTGGGCGACGGGGCTCTAGGCGATGCACGTCCCGGACGGCTTCCTCTCGCCGGAGATCACCATCCCCTCCTACGTGGTGGCGGCGCCGCTCTTCGTCCTCGCGGCGCGGCGGCACTTCGGCGCCCGCGCAGTGGACGCGCTCCCGGTCATGGGCTCGCTCACCGCGCTCGCCCTCGCCGTCCAGACCATCCGCATCCCCGTGCCGGGCAGCACCTCCACGCACCTCGTGGGCATGGCGCTCCTCGCCCTCGCGACGCACCCGCTCGTGGCCTTCGTGTGCGAGGGGCTCGTGCTCGTGCTCCAGGCGCTCTTCTTCGGCGCGGGGGGCGTGACGGTGCTCGCGGTGAATGCCCTCGCCATGGGCCTCCTCGGGCCCGGCGCGGGCTGGCTCCTCTTCCGCGCGCTGCGGGGCCGCGCCGGCGAAGGGCCCGCCTCGTTCGCCGCGGCCTGGCTCGCCACCCAGGTCTCCTCGCTCTCCATCGCGCTCGTGCTCGGGCTGCAGCACGAGATCTCGGCCGTGCACTTCCCGGTGTCGTTCCAGGTGGTGCTCGCCTCGACCATGGTCCCGAGCGTCCTCGTCACCGGCGTCATCGAGGGGGCGTACACCTTCGCGGCGCTGGCGCTGCTCCGCAAGGCGAGGCTCCATGTCGCGCCGTGATCCCCGCCTCGATCGCGCCCTCCTCGGCGGATGGATCGCCTCGGCGTTCGTCCTCTCCGCCGTCACGGACTGGCGCGTCCTCGCCGGAGCCTCCGCGGTCTCCCTGGCGCTCTTCCCGCGCGGCGCCGTGCGGCACCTCTGGCGCGTCGCGCGCCTCGTCCTGCCCCTCACCGTCGGCGCCTCCCTCGCCACGCTCGCCTTCGAGCGGATCGCGGGCCGGCCGCTCTCGCCGTGGGAGTCGCTCCTCGCCCTGAACCTCCGCGCGGCGCTCCTCGCCTTCCTCGGCTTCGCCGTGCTGGCGCGGGCGAACGTCCTCCGGGCGCTCGAGCCCTGGCCCATGGCGACCCGGCTCCTCGTCGTCGCCCTCGCGCAGGTCCACGCGCTCCGGCTCCTCGCCACCGACTCGCTCCTGGGCCTGCGGAGCCGCCTTCCGCGCCGGCCCGGGACGCGCGAGGTGATCCGCGGCGCCGGGCCCATCACCGCGACGCTCCTCGTCCTCTCCGACCGGAACGCGCGCGACGTCGCCGACGCGCTCCGCGCGCGGGGCTTCTGACGATGCCGTTCCTCCTGGACAGGGTCTCCGCCCGACTGAACGGCCGCGCCGTCGTGGAGGACGTCTCGTTCGAGGTCCGCCCCGGCGAGCGCGTCGTCGTGCTCGGCGTGAACGGCTGCGGGAAGACGACGCTCCTCCGGCTCCTGGACGGCCTCGCCTTCGCCGACGAGGGCGAGGTGCGCTACGCCGGGAAGCGGCTCGACGCGGCCGCGCTCGGCGACGCCTCCTTCCGGCGGGCGTTCCGCGGCGAGGTGGGGCTCCTCTTCCAGAACGTGGACGCCATGCTCTTCAACCCCACCGTGGAGGACGAGATCGCCTTCGGCCCGCGGCAGCTCGGGCAGGGCGACGTCCCCGGCCGCGTCGCCCGCTGGGCGGAGACCTTCGACGTGGCCGGGCTCCTCGCCCGCGCGCCCTTCGAGCTCTCCGGCGGCGAGAAGAAGCGCGTGGCCCTCGCCGCGCTCCTCGCCGTCGAGCCCCGGGTGCTCCTCCTCGACGAGGCGACGGCGAACCTCGACCCCGCCTCGGTGGGGCGCCTCGTCGACGTGCTCGCAGGCATCCGCGGCCTCACGGTGATCGCGTCCACCCACAACCTCTCCATGGCGGGAGAGCTGGGCGATCGCGCCATCCTGCTCGCGCCGGGGAGGAAGGGCGTGCTGTTCGACGGCCTCGCCCACGACCTCCTCCACGACGAGCGGCTCCTCGTGGAGAGCGGCCTCGCGCACCGGCACGCGCACCGCCACGGCGGGCAGGTGCACGCGCATTACCACGTGCACGACTCGGAGTGAGACAGCGCGTCGCCATGGAGGCGGGATTCGACGTCCGCGCCGTCTCGAGTAGGGACGGTCTCGACGAGAGCGACGCAGCCGATGTCTCCGTCGATTCTTCCGCCCGAGACGCGGCCGGTGTCCGCAAGGTCGTCACGAGCGCGCGCTTCGCCACTACGTGCTCGTGTCTTCCTACGAGGTGTATCCCGCCGGCCGCCCTCCGCGGCCGTGGACAGAGAGTGAAATCGATCTCCTACGTCGCGAGGTGGAGCTGCGGCCTGCGTCCTTGACCCGCACCGGGCGGGTGTCCGGGTTCTCCGGGCGAACGCGGGCCCGGGCGAGCGGCTGAAGAAGAGCGACGTCATCGCCGGCGGGAGGCCACGGAGACGGTGGCCAGCGGGCGCTGAGCCGGCCCGCCCGGGCGGAGCCGCGAGATCGAAGCCGGGCGTCGCGATCGGCGCGGCCGCCGGTCACTCCTGGTCGAACGCAGCGGAGACGGCGTCGATCAGGCGGGCCGGCGCGTCGCGCAAGCTGATGAGCTGCTCGACGTGGACGACGCGACCGAAGCTCGTGCCGTTCGACGTGCACGGGCTCGCCGAGCCTGCGGAGCGGCGAGCCTCGACATTGGTCTCGCCGCACAGATTGCAGCTCGCCGTCGGATGGCCAGCGCCGCATCGGCCGACGTCGACACCGCGCTTCGCGAGCTCGGCGGCCAGTCTTTCACTCGGGCCGGCGGCCGGCCACGCGCCGGAGCAGTCGCTCACGAGGGCCGCCGGGCAGCCCTGCGCGTTCCCGTGGAGCTGGAGGAAGAGGAGCTTCGCATCCGCGTCGGAAAGGGCCGCATGGACCGCGAAGAACGGTGTGCGGACCGAATGCGCGGCGTCGGACATCGCGAACGAGGTGCTGCCGCTGCACGCGGTGGTCGTCCCCGAGCAGCCCGAGGGCGCCGTGCTCGTGCACCGGTGCGCGCCTGCGACGAGGAGATGGCGCGCGCGCGCCGCCTTCATCACGAGGAAGGCCTCCTCGGCGGTGTTCTTGTCGAAGACCGGGTGAGGCGCCTCGATGGCCAGCCGCCGCGTCTTGGCGCCGCCCGGGGCGACCACGAGAGCCGCGTACGTCCCCCAGAAGAGCTTCGGTATGGGCTCGCCGCTCGCATCGAGCTCCGCGACGATTCGCACGTCGCCGAGTCCCGGCTCCGCGACGACGCCGAACCGATACGACGGAGGGAGCGAGCACGCAGCGGCGGCGTCGCCGTCGAGCGCGCGCACGACCGCCGACGCGAAGGCGTCGCGGGCGGCGTCATCCGGAACGACGAAGGCGTCGGAGCCGGGCTTCGCGCCGCTCACCGTCTTCGCGTGAACAGCGGTGAGCAGCGACGCGAGGTCCCCCGCGAGGCGCGCCGGGGGACAACGCGCGCCGCCCCCGTCGCGAGGTGGGCACCCGATGGCGAGCGCGAGGAGCCCCGCCATCGCGACCCGCCCCAACCGTGAAGTCGTCATGACGTCGTTCACCTCTTCGATCCGACGAGATCGTTCACCGCCAGCGCTGCGGCGCGGATCTCCGGGACGCTCCACGCCTCCCGGAACGGACGCTCGCCGTAGACGCCACCGACCGTGAACGTCGACGGGTCGTCGTGGAACCACACGTACCCCTCGTAGTACTCGTTCGGCCCCCGCACCTCCTCCTCGATCTGGAGGTGCACCGCCTTCGCCAGATTGCAGCGCCACACCGGCGTGTCGCGCTGGGCCCGCATCGCCGACTTGAGCGAGGACGCGAGGCGATCCGGACGCGGCGAGAGGCTCGGGATGGTCCACGCCGCGTCCACCTTCTTCACCTTCCAGGGCGGCGCTGCGCTCCTGTCGTGGTACACGCTCACGTTCAGGAAGAGCGTGGCGCTCTGCCGCCCGCCGTGGCTGATGTAGTCCGTGAGCCTCGGCGGCCCCATGAACTTCTCCGTGAGGAGCTGCTGCACCCGCGCCGCCGAGGGCACCGCGTCCCGCAGGCCCGTCACCGTCCGGCGCAGCTGCCCGACGAGCTGCGCGAGATCGCCGGTGAGCCTCCGTTCGTACTTCCCCTGTCCCGGGGCGGAGCTCGCGAGCGCCGCCCGGAACTGCGCGAGCAGCTTTGGGCGCGCGGTGTCCACGGCCCCCTGGAGCGCCTTCGAGAGCTCGTCGATCTGGTTGCGGACGTCCACGATGTACTCGGCGATCCGACGATCTCCGCGCGCCTTGGAGGCCCGTTCCTTCTCCTCGTACCACCCGACGACGATCGCCTTCGCCGCGCCGACGATCTCGCCGACGACGGGGACGCCCTCGAGGGCGTGCTTGAGGCCCGCCTCGACGATGGCCTTCGCGATCTCCTTCAGCGCGACGTCGAGGTACTGGGGACGCGCCTCCTGGTCCGATGCGAACACCATCTCCGTCTCGAAGCTCGCGAGCCCGCGCCCGTAGGAGTCCGTGAGCTCCCTCATCCACGCGCGCAGCGTGGCGAGGGCGACCTCGACCTCCTGCTCGGGGGAGGTGGAGTCGATCTGGGCGACGGGGACGGTGATCTGGGCCGGCTCGTCGGAGAAGTCGATCGCCGTGGGCTTCGTCCCCTGCTTCCCGCGCGCCGGCGGCGCGTCCTCGCGTTCGTCGCCGCCGTCGTCGTCCGGCGGCGAGGGCTCGGGCGAGGCGGGCTCGTCCATCGCGGCCGCCGGAGGTGGCGCGGCCGGGATCGGCACGGGGGCCACCGCCGCGGGCCGCGGCGGCGGGAAGAGGATCTGCGGACGGAGCGCGCCGCTCGCCGGGCGGAGCACGATCTGCCGGGGTTCCACGACGCCCTGGCGGTTCGCGACGATCCGGAACGCGGGCGCACGGGCCCAGCCGGCCGGGGTCCGCTCGAGCGCCTCCGCGTACTGCCCGTCGCCGTCTCCCTCCGCCTCTGCCCCGGGCGGTAAGACGTCCGCGCCGTGGAGGCCGGGCGCCGCCATGCGCGCCACGAGCGCCCTCCCGCCGCTGCCCCCGTCGACGCGGACGAGGACGTCCCCCGCGCGGATCGGCGCCCGCAGCGCGCCGCCCGGCCAGCCGACGACGTCGTAGGCGTCGACGGACCCGAGCACGGCCTCCATCTCGCGCTCGAAGTCCTCGGACCCCACGTTCGACCACTGCGACTGCGGCTCCCCGCTTCGGCCATTCTGGCGTGACATGGCTCCCTTCCTCTCTCGAAACATGCAGTCCAGGGCCGCCAGGGCGGCCTCGGTGTCGAGCAGCCCTGCTCCCGTTCGCATGGGATCTCCCTCGAGCCGGGTCGCGGTCCCGAGCACGAGCAGCCGCGTCTCGGCGACGTTGAGCGGCCGCGGCGACAGGCCGAACAGGGCCGCCACGGTGCCGGCGACGTGCGGCGAGGCCATGCTCGTCCCGGACATCTCGACGAGCCCGCCCGAGCCCGGCGCCGCGCCCGGCGGCGTCGAGCACGCCGCGACGATGCCCACGCCGTACGCGGCGAGGTCCGGTTTCGGCCGGCCGTCGCGGCACGGCCCGCGGGCGCTGAAGGGGGCCGGCAGGCCCGTGCCCGGATCGACGGCGCCGACGGCGAGGGTCCGGCGCGCGGTGGCGATGGACCCGATGGTGGAGTCGTCCGTCGCGACGTCGGCCCGGAACCGCGACTGGAAGTCGGGTCCGGCGGGATCGCGCTCGATCCAGGCGTGCCAGCGCCCGTCCACGACGTCCTCCGCGAGGAGGCGGACCTCCCACGTGCCGTGCGGCGCGTCCGGCTCGAGGAACACGTCCACGTGGTGATCCCCGTTGAGGGGATCGCACTCGCGGTTGTAGGCGAAGCCCACGAGCTTCCCGTGCCCGCCGATGGGCGCCCGCTCGCCGAGCCGCACGCGCACCGGCGCCGCGCCGCCAGGCCCGGCGATCTCGACGGAGAGGCGATCGCTCCCCGGATACCAGATCTCCAGCTCGTTCGAGGTCCGGTCGTTCGGCTCGATGATCCAGTCGAGCGTGTGCGCCTGCCCGGGCGACAGGGTCCCCGCCGCGTGCAATCGCTTGCCGAAGTAGTTCCCGGTGCTCTGGCAGATGCATCGCCCGGGCGCCTCCTCGAGGAATGCGTCCATCCCGCGCTCGACGAGCGAGCTGCCCGTGTGATCGCCCGCCGTCCGCCCGAGGCTCATGTTCACCACGAGCGGGTCGTCTCCCGCCAGTACGCGCGCGCAGTCGAGCGCCTCGAGGAGACGCACCGAGTCGCCCAGATGGCATTCGCCGGTCCGGAGCCCGGTCGCGAGCTGAATGAACACGAGCTCGGCGTCCGGGGCGACGCCGCGTGCCGATCCCGGGAGCCTCCCGTTGCCCGCGGCGATGTCCATCACGTGCGTGCCGTGCGCCGCCCGATGGCCGGGGTGGTAGCCGAGCGCGGCGTACGGGTCCGGCTGCCGCAGGGCCTCGTCGATGCGCGCGCGGTCGAGGACGCGCCCATACCCCCAGCGGTTCCCGTCGCCGGGGCCGCGCTGGTCCCAGATCGCCCGGAGCCGCGTCCCGCCGCTCTCGCCGCGGAAGTTGGGGTGCGCGAAGTCGCAGCCCCAGTCCAGGAAGGCGAGGACGCAGCCCGCCCCGGTGGCGCCCTCGACCCCGCGCGGAGGCGGGGCCGGAGCGGGCGGGCCCTCCTCGAGGATGGCGTCCGCCGGCCCGACAGCGCGCGGCGCCTTGAGGCTCAGGATGGCCCGGTGCCGGCGCACCTCCGCCACCTGGTCCAACCGGACGCGGCCGGTGACCACGTCCCGGAACGCGGCCACCACCCGGAGGTCGGCGGGCAGCGGGACTCCGGCCGAGACGAGCGCCGCAGCCTCGATCTCGCGGTCCGCCGGCCCGCGCCGGACGGCTTCCTCGAGGGCCGGGTCCATGGCGCGTCCGTCTTCAGTCCGTGCGCCCCCGGTACCGGGCGCGCCTTGGAGCGAGCCGCGCCACGCCGCTCTCCAGCAGCCAATCGGCCGGACCGCCGCCGTACGCCGCCTCGGCGTCGGCCTCCTCCTCGAGGAGGCCCGAGACGATCGGCACGATCGGCGCGACGCCGGAGACGATCTGCTTGGGCGTCACGGGCACGTAAGGGACCGGCGGCTTGAACTTCGACGGGCTGTTGTCGATGCCCATGGCCGTCGTCGCGGTGGCGAGCTGCCCTTGCTTCTCGCCGATGAAGAGCACCTCGACTCTGTCCGGGGCCATCTCCGGGACGTCGACGACGCAGAGGTGGTTCTCCCATATGAACGTCTCGCGCCCGAGCTGGCCCTTCAGCTTCCTCACGTCGAACCGCAGCGCGATTACCCCGTCCGACACCTTCTTGTATCGGTTCTCGAACTGGCTGATGAGGGTCTCGCCCGCGTTGCCCGCGTCCGTCAGCCAGAGTGTGTGCCAGTTGGGGTCGACAAAGGCTTCCTTCTTGATGTTCTTGATCGGACTGCTCGTGACCTGCGCGATCCGCATCGCCCAGTCGCCGTGGCCCTCGTAGATCTGGTCGAGGTCCTTGCCGTGCACGTAGAGCCCGTCCACGGCGAAGCCGAAGTGCACGTCGCCGGAGAAGATGACGAGGGCCGGCGGATCGAGCAGCTTCTTGAGGAACAAGATCAGGTCGGGGCGCTGCCCAGGGTTGTCGACGTAGAGCTCCCAGTCGCCCTGGTAGCGCTTCTCCGGCCAGGGGTACTCCTTCTTTTGAGCCGTGTAGATGCTGCGGTGGGCGAGGAACGGCGTGGGGAGCACGAGGAGCAGCGGCTTTCCCTTCTCGAGCTTGTGTCGCTGGGCCAGCGCCTCTAGATAGGGCGACCACGCCCGCCGGCCGCTCAGCGTGGCGGTCTCCCCCGGCTTCGTCTCGCGGCTCGTCCGCGTGTCGACGCAGAGCGCGGGCGGCGAGGTGGGCGCGACGAAGGACCAGTGGCGCCCGAGCAGCGTCGTGTCGAACGCCGCGGCAGCCGCGCCCGGAATGCCCCTTGCGCTCCGCATGGCCTCGAGGTGGCGCTCGACGGCGCCCACGAAGGCCGGGTCGAAAGCGTCGGGATCGTTCCCCCAGCCCTGGAAGGCCCAGTAAGCGGCGAGGCCGTTGGCGATGATCCGTTGCGCGGTCGGGTTCCGGGTCGCCTTCTCCCAGTCGGCGTCGAGGTTCCAGTCGTCGGTGATCTCGTGGTCATCGAACACCATGTAGGTCGCATGGTTGGCGAGGACCCGGCGCGCGGCCGCCACCGCCTTCGTGAACCCCACGAGGTTCTCGTCGGTGCGGTCCTCGACGCCGTAGCTCTTGCACAGCGTCTCGTTCCAGGTCGCGAGGTACATCGCCGCGTACTCGGGGAACGAGAGCAGGTGCGACTCGCCCTCGTCGGTCGTGAAGCCGATGGGGCTGTGGCCGATGCTGGTGAGGCCCTTGCGCGTCCCGTACGGCCACGATGTGCCCCATAGGTACGCATCGACCAGTAGCGGTTGCGCCCCGACCCGCGGCAAGTGCTCGACCCAGCCGCACACGTCGGCCGCGAGCTTGTGCAGCGCCTTGAACAGCGGCGCGGCGACGTCGTCGGCGTAGATCTGGTCCCCGGTGAGGAGCAGCGCCGACGGCCGCTGCTCGACGTCTTGGATCCGCTGGGAGAGCCACCGGTCGTACGCCAGGAACGCGTCGGGTCCCGGCGCGCCGGGCCTGCGGCAGGAGCCCTGAACGAGGCGCCGGTTTCGGCGCGCGATCATGAACGTCGGGAGCGCGAACGGGCGGTAGGTGATGGGGAGGCCCAGGGAGGACAGGTTGACGGTCTGCCTCTGCGCCCCGGCCCGGTACTCGATCTCGAGGTCGTAGCCGTAGATCCAGTCGACGGGGAACACATCGCTGCGGGGCCGCGCAACGGCGAGCACCACCCAGAGGTGCTCGCCCAGCCGCGTCACCCTCCACTCTGGCGGCCCGAGGCGGTAGAAGCCGGCCTGGTCCGTCAAGCGATCGACGACCTTGCCGTCCCGCTCGTAGATGGTGAGCTTGGGCCTGCAGGCGGTGACCTCCTCGCTCGAGGCGAACCAGAACCAGACGCCTTCCCGCTCGGCCCGGCGGACGATGGGGCCGGCGAGGAGGAGCGGCAGCGTCGTGGAGCGGCCGGCCTGCACCGTCGGCGCGTCCTCGCGGTCGTCGCCCGTGTCGTCGTCCGGCGGCCAGGGCTCGACCGAGGCGGGCTCGTCCGTCGCAGCCGCCGGCGGCGGCGCGACCGGAACCGGCGCGGGCACCGCGACCGCGGGCCGCGGCGGCGGTAAGAGGATCCGCGGACGGAGCGCGCCGCGGGTCGGGCGGAGCACGATCCGCCCCGGCTGCACGATGCCGTACCGGTTCGCGACGATCTGGAACGCCGGCGCACGGGCCCATCCGGCCGGGGTCCGCTCGAGCGCCTCCGCATAGAGCCCGTCCCCGTCTCCCTCCGCCTCGGCCCCCGGCGGGAAGACGTCCGCGCCGTGGAGGCCGGGCGCCGTCATGCGGGCGACGAGCGGCCTCCCGCCGCTCCCTCCGTCCACGCGGACGAGCACGTCTCCCGCGCGGATGGGCTCCCGGAGCGCGCCGCCCGGGAAGCCGACGACGTCGTAGGCGTCAACCGGCCCGAGAACCGCCTCCATCTCGCGCTCGAACTCCTCGGACCCGACGCTTGACCACTGCGCCGGCGACTCCCGATCGCGACCGTTCTGACGTGACATGGCTTCCTTCCTCCCTTGAGAAATGTGCCGCGCGCGGCGTCTCGCGGCCCCGGATGGCCGGGTGGCGTACCTCCGCCACCCGGGCCACCCGGACGCGGCCGGTGACCACGCCTCCGCGCGGCGCCGGACCTCAGGCGCACCGTCCGCGGAAGCGCGGCCGGCTGTACTTCGTCATGAGCAGGACGCCGGCGCCGGCCAGCCCGACGAGCGCCGGGGCGAGCAGCGCCAAGGGCGTCGCCCTCTCGTTTCGGAAGAACCTCGAACGGATCGCCTCCCGGACGCCCGCCGTGGCGAGGGGGGCGGCGAGGGCGAGGAGCCACGCGTTCTTGCGGCGCTCCGGCGGGAAGCTGGAGATGGCGAGCGCCATCTCCAGCTCGCCGAGGGAGTAGTCGGAGCTGCGGACGACGATGTCTTCCGTGTGGGACAGCACCGGGCTCGGGCTGCCGTTCGACGACACCATCTTGAGGTGCTTGTTCATGGTTCGGTCCTCGATTCTGCGCGCGCCGCGTACCGGGCGCGCGGTGGGTTCACTCTTCGTTTTCACGCTACCTTCGTTCTCACGCTACGAGACCCTCGGGACGGCGTCGCGGATCAACGAGAACGTGCCCACGTCGCTGAGCACCTTCCTCACCTCCTCGAGCGCCAGGACCAGGACCGCGCTGCGCGCCCCGCGGTCGTCCGAGCGCGCGCGAGCGCGCGAGGCGCGGCGCGACCGGGCCATGTCGGCCGACAGCCTTCTCATGCGCCGCTTCGTCACGGCGAGCTCGCGCTGGACCCGGCTCAGCTCGGCGAGCGTCGGGACCTTGCTCGGCAGCTGGATGGTCGCAGGCCCCCTGGGCGTCGTCAGCGTCACGCTCTGGACGCCCCGCAGCGGTGGCTGCGGCAGCGGCCGCCGGTGATCGCGGAAGTACGGCGCCGCCTCGCCGTCGTACTCGGGCTCGTACTCCGCCTCGTCGAGCTCGTCGGAAGCCTCGTACGGCTCCGCCTCGTACGGCTCCGCTTCGTATGGCTCCGCCTCGTACGGCTCCGCTTCTTCGAACTCCTCGTACTTCCAGTCCCCAGCCATCGGACTCCTCCTCTGCTTCGGGTTCACTGCTGCTGCTCCGTCACGACCTCCACCGCGCCCAGGTGGCGCATGAACAGCTCCGGCTGCGCCTGGAGCAGCGGCACGACGAGCTGCGCGAACGCCGCCGGGTCGACTTCCATGGTGCCGGGCCGACCGTTGCCCCCGCACGACGGGCAGTCGAAGTTGAGCCCCCAGCAGCGGCAGGCACCGAGCGCTCTCGCGGCGCGATCGTTGCGGCGGGCGAGGAGGCGGCACCAGCGGCGGAGGCGGGCTTCCGCTCTGGCGGGCTCCGCTGCGCGCTCGGGTCGGTCCGGATCGTCTCCGTCTCGCGCCCGGTCCGGGTCGTCGCCCTTGAGCCGCTGCACGAGCGCGTCGAGGAGCTGCACGCCGACGGCGGCCCAGGGCGGGGCGCCAGCTTCCGGAGGAATGCCGCTCTCGTCTGCCATGTCGTACCCCCTGCTCCCTTCACCCGAGCCGCGCCACGCCGCTCGCCACCAGCCAGCCGATCGGACCGCCGCCGCTCACCGCCTCTTCGTCGGCTTCGGCCTCCGCCTCGCCTTCCGCCTCGGCGGCGCCCGGCCGCGGCGCGAACGCATTCAGGGCCGCGGACGCGCCGCCCAGGAAGCTCGCCGCCGACGGGCGCTGGCCCGCGGCGAGCGACGCGAGGAGCCGCTGCGCCTGCGGATTGGCGAGCAGCGCGAGCACCGGGCCCCAGCTCCCCGCTGCGCCGGGGCCGGCGGTCGCCGGAGCTGCGATCCGGCATCGGCTTCATCGGCGCCGGCTCCATCATCCGCGCCCAGGGCGCCGTGCGCGGGCTCACCACGGCCGCCACCATTTTCGTGC
>DATDDC010000241.1:0-2421 GCA_036523995.1 Anaeromyxobacter sp. | reverse complement strand
CGCGCAGCTCGAGCTCCTGAAGCTCCTCGCGGGCGAGGCGCGCAGCGTGTGCGCGGTCGGCGACGACGACCAGGCCATCTACGGCTGGCGCGGGGCGGAGGTGCGGAACATCCTCCGCTTCGAGCGGCACTTCCCGGGCGCCAAGGAGGTGAGGCTCGAGCAGAACTACCGCTCGACCGGGCACATCCTCGCCTGCGCCAACGGCGTCATCGCGAAGAACCCCGGGCGCAAGGCGAAGACGCTCTTCACCGCGGAGGGCCCGGGCGAGCGGGTGCGAATCGCTGCCCTGGAGGGCGAAGAGGAGGAGGCCCGCTTCGTGGCGGAGGAGATGTCCCGCCTCCGGCGCGAGGGGCGGCCCTGGAAGGACATGGCCGTGCTCTACCGGCTCAACGCGCAGTCTCGCCCCTTCGAGGAGGCGCTCCGCGCCGCCTCGATGCCCTACGCGGTCCACGGCGGGCCCGCGTTCTTCGATCGCGCCGAGGTGCGGGACCTCCTCGCCTACCTCAAGGTCTGCGCCGCGCCCGACGACGAGGTCTCGCTCGCGCGCATCGTGAACGTCCCGGCGCGCGGCATCGGCGACGCCTCGCTGGAGCGCGTCCACGCCTTCGCCGTGCGCCACGGCATCCACCTGTTCGAGGCCCTCGGGCGCGCATCGGAGGTGCCGGACCTGCCGCGCGGCGCGGCCGAGCGGACGGCCGGCTTCGTGGCGCTCGTCGAACGATACCGGCAACGCTTCCGGGAGGGCCATGTGGCCGAGGCGGCGCGGGCGCTCGTCGCCGAGGTGGATCTCCACGGCCATGCGCGAGGCGCCGTGCAGTCGTTCGAGGCGGGGCAGCGCAAGGTGGACGCCATCGACGGCGTCCTCCGCTCGCTCGAGGCGTACGAGGCGCGCACCGCGAGGCCCTCGCTCGCGGCGTGGCTCCAGCGGCTCGCCCTCGACTCGCGCGCGGAGGAGGACCCGGAGGACGGCGACGGCGTGGCGCTCATGACGCTCCACGCGGCGAAGGGGCTCGAGTTCCCCGTCGTCTTCCTCGTCGGCGCCGAGGAGGACCTCCTCCCCTGCGGCGAGATGAAGGGCGAGGCCCGCGACCTCGCGGAGGAGCGGCGGCTCGCCTACGTGGGCATCACCCGGGCGAGGGAGCGGCTCTACCTGACGCGCGCGGCGGCGCGCACCCGGCGCGGCAAGGTCGTGCCGCGCACGCCGTCGAGGTTCCTCGACGATCTCCCCGGGGAGGCGCACGAGAAGGTGGACCTCGCTGCCCGCGAGTCGCCGGAGGACGTCGCGGCCGCTGCGGCCGGCGTCCTCGCGGAGTTTCGGGCGCGGCTGGGCCGAGGGAGCTAGACTCCACCGCGCGGCGCTTGACAACGGTGCCCCCCTCCTCTAAAAGGCGCGTTTCCAAATCGGATTTCCGAGCCCAGCCATGTCCAAAGGCACCACCCACAGCGCCACGAAGGCCGAGGCCATGAAGGCCCGCCGCTGGTGGCTCGTGGACGCGAACGAGAAGACCGTCGGCCGCCTCGCGAGCGGCGTCGCGTCCATCCTGAAGGGGAAGCACAAGCCGTCCTACACGCCGTCCCTCGACACGGGTGACTTCGTCGTGGTCGTGAACGCCGCCAAGGCGCGCTTCACCGGCAAGAAGGAGACGGACAAGGTCCTCTTCACGCACACCATGCATCCGGGCGGCGCGAAGCAGACCCCGATGAAGGCCATCCGCGAACGGCACCCCGAGGACATCGTCCTCAACGCCGTCCGCCGCATGCTGCCGCGCAATGCCCTCGGGCGGCAGATGCTCACGAAGCTCAAGGTGTACCCCGGGGACAAGCACCCGCACGCGGCGCAGAAGCCCGAGGCGCTCTCCCTGCCGCAGTAAGGATCCCGAATGGCCACGCAGCCGAACATCGTCGTGGGCCGCCGCAAGGAGTCCGTCGCGCGCGTCCGCATCGCCCCCGGCACCGGCAACATCACCATCAACGGCCGCACCATGGACGAGTACTTCGGCCGCGAGACGTCGAAGATGATCCTGGTCGAGCCGCTGAAGCTCGTCGATCAGATGGGCAAGCTCGACGTCTTCGTGCGGGCCACCGGCGGCGGCCTCTCCGGCCAGGCCGGCGCCATCCGCCACGGCATCAGCCGGGCGCTCTGCGAGCTCAACCCGGAGTTCCGGCCCGTGCTCAAGAAGGCCGGCTTCATGACCCGCGACGCGCGCGCGGTGGAGCGGAAGAAGTACGGCCGCCCCGGCGCCCGCAAGCGGTTCCAGTTCTCGAAGCGCTAGGCGCTGCGCTTCACGATCCCCGCGGCCGGTCTCGCTCGACGGGACCGGCCGTCGTGTTCGTGGGGGTCGTGCGCCCCGGGCAGATCGGCCTGGGCTCTCACGGGCGGCGCCCTTCGGCCGGATCGCTGCGCCCTGGGCACACTCGGCC
>DATDDC010000240.1:0-41380 GCA_036523995.1 Anaeromyxobacter sp. | reverse complement strand
GAGCGCACGAGGTGGACGCGGCTCTACCTCGACGCCTCCGATCTGAGCCTCGCGCCGGAGCCGCCGGCGAGCGAGGGCCGCGTCACCTACGCGGCGCTGGGAGACGGCGTCACCTTCCTCGGCGCGCCTCTCGCCGAGGACACCGAGATCACCGGGCCGGTGGCCGCGAGGCTCCACGTCTCGTCGGAGACCGCCGACGCCGACCTCTTCCTCGTGCTGCGCGCCTTCGCGCCCGACATGAAGGAGGTCACGTTCCAGGGCGCGCTCGATCCTCACACCCCGGTGGCGCAGGGCTGGCTCCGCGCCTCGCACCGCAAGCTCGACCCCGCCCGGACGCGCCCGTCGCGCCCCTACCACGCGCACGACGAGCGCCAGCCCCTCGTGCCCGGGCAGGTGTACCCGCTGGACGTCGAGATCTGGCCGACCTGCATCGTGGCGCCGGCCGGGTACCGCCTGGCGCTCACGGTCCGCGGCCGCGACTACCAGTATCCGGGCGGCGCCGGGGCGGGCCTCGGGACCTTCTCGCCGACCTTCACCGGCGTGGGCCCCTTCCTGCACGACGACCCGCGGGATCGGCCGCCGGAGATCTTCGGCCGGAACGTCACGCTGCACTGCGGCCCGGCGAGCCCCGCCCACGTGCTCCTGCCCGTCATCCCGGGCTCCCAGGCCGCGCGGAGAGCGCCATGATCCCCCTCGACCCGGGAAGCACCGCCGCCGTCGCCATCGACATGCACCGCGGGCACCTCGACCCGGCCGTGGCCACCATGCCGCTCCCCGCCGAGAGCTGCCGCCGGGTGATCGCCGCCGCGCGCCGGCTCTTCGGAGGCCTTCGCGAGCGCGGCGTGCCGGTGGTCCACGCCGTCACGGTCTACCGCGACTCCGCCGAGGCCGCCGCGAACCCGTTCTGGAAGGCGATCGCGGACGATCCGTCGATGAAGCGCGGCTCCAACCTCCGCCACAACCTGGCGGGGAGCCCCGGGACCGAGATCATCCCGGAGCTGCGCGACCCGCGCGATCTCGTCGTCGACCGCAAGAAGCGCTACGACTGCTTCCACGAGACGGATCTCGACTTCGTGCTGCGCCGGCGGCTGGGCGCGCGCACCGTCGTCCTCGCCGGCGTCAACACCACCTCCTGCGTCCTCTGCACCGCCTTCGCGGCGCACGCGCGGGACTACGGCGTGGTGATCGCGGCCGAGTGCGTGGACAGCATGGACGGCGAGGAGATGCACCGCTTCGCGCTTCGCAACATGGCGGCCACGGTGGGCTGGGTGCTGCGGAGCGACGAGATCCTCGACGCGCTGGATCGGGCCCGCTCCTAGGCGGCCCGAGGAGGCGAAAGATGCGCACCTACCAGCTCCTCATCGGCGGCCGCTTCGTCGACGCGGCCTCGGGGAAGACCTTCGACGACCTGAATCCCACCACGGGCGAGGTCCTCGCCCAGGTGGCGGAGGCGGGCGCCGAGGACGTGAACCGCGCGGTCGGCGCTGCGCGGAAGGCGCTCGAGGACGGCCCCTGGGGCAAGATGCCGGGCGCCGAGCGCGGCCGCATCCTCGTCCGCATCGCCGACCTCCTCGAGAAGGAGGCCGGCTTCATCGCCCGGCTCGAGAGCCAGGACAACGGGCGGCCCATCCGCGAGACCTCGGCCCAGTCGGCCATCGTGTCGCGCTGGTACCGCTACTTCGCCGGCTGGGCGGACAAGATCGAGGGCGAGACCATCCCGGTCCAGGGCCCCTACCTGAACTACACGCAGCGCGTCCCGCTCGGCGTCGTGGCGCAGCTCACCCCGTGGAACCATCCCCTGCTCATCGCCACGAAGAAGATCGCGCCCGCGCTCGCCACCGGGAACACGATCGTGGTGAAGCCGTCGGAGCTGGCGCCGCTCTCCGTGCTCGAGTTCGGGCGCATCTGCCTGGAGGCGGGGCTCCCCGAGGGCGTCCTCAACGTCCTTCCCGGCTACGGGCCCGGCGCGGGCCAGCCGCTCTGCGAGCACCCCGACGTCGCCAAGATCGATCTCACCGGCTCCACCGCCACGGGCCAGGCGGTGAGCCGCATCGCCGCGGGCACGATGAAGCGCGTCTCCTGCGAGCTCGGCGGCAAGGCCGCGAACGTCGTCTTCCCCGACGCCGACCTCGACGCCGCGGTGGGCGGGGCGCTCTTCGCCGCGTTCATCGCCCAGGGCCAGACGTGCGTGCAGGGGGCGAGGCTCCTCCTGCACGCCTCCATCCACGACGCCTTCCTGGAGCGCTTCGTGGCCAGGGCGAGCAAGATCCGCGTGGGCGATCCGCTCTTGCCCGAGACGCAGATGGGCCCGCAGATCTCGCGGGCCGCCCTGGAGAGGATCCACCGCTACGCCGAGATCGGCCAGGGCGAGGGAGCCCGGCTCGTGCTCGGCGGCCGCCTGCCCGAGTCCCCGGCGCTGCGGAAGGGCTTCTTCTACACGCCCACCGTCTTCGCGGGCGTGAAGAGCACGATGCGCGTCGCCCAGGAGGAGATCTTCGGGCCGGTGATCGTGGTCATCCCCTTCCAGGACGAGGCCGAGGCGGTCCGGGAGGCCAACGCCATCCCCTTCGGCCTCGGCGCCGCGGTCTGGACCCGCGACGTCCGCGTGGCGCACCGCGTGGCCCACGGCGTCCGCGCCGGCGTCATCTGGGTGAACGACTACCACCGCATCGACCCGGCCTCGCCCTGGGGCGGCTTCAAGATGAGCGGCACCGGGCGCGAGAACGGCCTCGAGGCCGTCCGCCAGTACACCGAGGTGAAGAGCATCTGGATCGGCCTCGATGAGCGGCCGATCCAGTGGTACGAGGACGGGTCCGGGCCGCAGCGGCTCAACTAGCCCGGGTTCGATCTCGGGCGCCCGAGGCGCCCCCGCTCTTCTCCGCCGCCGCGCCCCCGGCGATCGGCGCTCCTCGGTAGCGCTCGGCCCACGCGCTCTCGACCTCACGGATGATGGCCGGATAGACGAGGAGGCGACGGAACGGGTCGATCGCCCGCATGTAGAGCCGCGTGAATCGGTGCACGGGCCGAACGTAGATCGCCCAGTAGGCCAGGTACCCGTCCTCCGCCGGCCGCATCGAGAGCGACGAGAAGGCGTGCACCGTTCCGTTGCGCTTCTCGCTCAGCTGCTCGTCCTCGAAGCGGTAGACGAGGCTGAGTCGGCCGTCGGGCGTCCCCGGAGCGGCGGTCGAGCGGGCGCGATCGGCCCGGGTCAGGCGATGCACGTAGGACTCGGCGCTCCACTCGGGGCGCTGGCGGTCCCAGCCGAACAGGGCGCCCATTCGCACCCGCAGGCGGAAGAGCGCCTTGACGATCGCGGGCGCCACGTCGATCGCCGCGCTGAACATCGGCCCCAGATCCGCGATGGTGCGGCCGGGACCGCCGCCGCGGAGCCGGATGGCCCAGACGTCCTCCAGCGGGACGTCGTGCAGCAGGGTGTGCACGCGGAGCGGACGAGCGCGAAACTCGGCGGGGTCGATGCGCATCGTCACGTGCGGCGTCTCCTCCGGGTTCTTTCGGCCGATCTAACGGACGCCGAGGCGCCTCGCCCGGGCGTCACAGGTGGCCCCGGCAAGGGAGCGCGCGGAGGATCGACGCCTGCAGGATGCGCTTCCGGGCCGCGCCCGCTATCCGTTCCGTGGAGCGTCTCCGTGGACGAGCGCGACAGGCCCGAGGTCATCCGGCTCTTCCCGTCCTTCGTCTGGAAGGCGAGGCTCGGGAACGAGGACCGCGCCGCGGTGCGAGCCGCGATCCTCGAGGAGGTGAGCGCGCAGCGCGGCGGCGCCGCCGATCCCGAGCCCGGCCAGGTCTGGCAGTCGCGCCATGGGCTGCACCGCGTCCCGGCGCTCGAGCCGCTCGTCCGCCACCTTCGGCTCGGCATCGAGCAGGTCCTCGCGTTCCTCCACGTCGGGAGCGCGCCCTTCGAGATCACGGGCATGTGGGTCAACGTGGCGGCGCCGGGCGGCGCGGTGCGGATGCACAACCATCCCAACAACTTCCTGAGCGGCGTGTACTACGTGCAGGTCCACGAGGGTGCGGACACGATCAACTTCCACGACCCCCGTCCGCAGACCGCAGTGGTTCGTCCCCCCGTGAGCGAGCTGACGGCCTACAACACGGACCAGGTGGTGGTGCGGGTGGAGGAAGGGGCCCTTCTCGTCTTCCCTTCGTGGCTCGTCCACTCGGTCGATCCGAACCGGAGCGACCGGATGCGCATCAGCGCGAGCTTCAACGCGATGTTCTCGAGCTACGCCGAGACGATGGGAGGACCGCTGTGGGGCGAGCGGTGACGCGCGGTGCGGGCACCTCTAGCCCTCCACGAACACCTCCGCCCGCTTGTTCCGCACCACCGGCAGGAGCATGAGCCCCATGAGCCCCGCCGCGATGACGAGGAGCCCGAGCGAGAGCGGCCGGGTGAAGAAGATGCTCACCCTGCCGCGCGAGAGGAGCATGGCGCGGGTCAGGTTCTCCTCCAGCATGGGGCCGAGCACGAAGCCGAGGAGGAGCGGAGCGGGCTCGCACTCCAGCTTGGCGAAGACGTAGCCGAGGACGCCGAAGGGGATGGTGAGCAGCACGTCCACCGTGCTGTTCGCGAGCGAGTACGTGCCGATGGCGCAGAACAGGAGGATGGCCGGGAAGAGCAGGCGGTACGGGATGGTGAGGAACTTCACCCAGATCCCGATGAGCGGCAGGTTCAGGACGAGGAGCATCACGTTGCCCACCCACATCGAGCAGACGAGCCCCCAGAACAGCTCCGGGTTCGACGTCATCACCTGCGGGCCGGGCTGGATGCTGTGGATGGTCATGGCCCCGGCCATGAGGGCCATGGTGGCGTTGCCCGGGAGCCCGAGGCAGAGCATGGGGATGAAGGAGGTCTGGGCCGCGGCGTTGTTCGCCGACTCCGGGCCGGCGACGCCCGCGATGGCCCCCGTGCCGAAGCGCTCCGGATGCTTCGCCACCCGCTTCTCCAAGGCGTAGGCGGCGAAGGAGGCGAGCACCGCGCCGCCGCCCGGGAGGATCCCGAGCAGGGACCCGAGGAGCGTCCCGCGCAGCACCGCCGGCGCGGACTCCCTCGCCTCCTGCCGCGTGAGCAGGCCGAGCTTGACGTTCTCGGTGAACACCTCTCGCGCCTCGGCCGTGGTCTCGAGGTTGTGGATGATCTCGCCGAAGGCGAAGAGCCCCATCGCCACCACCACGAAG
Source organism: Anaeromyxobacter sp. (assembly GCA_036523995.1). Classification (GTDB taxonomy): domain Bacteria; phylum Myxococcota; class Myxococcia; order Myxococcales; family Anaeromyxobacteraceae; genus Anaeromyxobacter. The sequence continues at coordinate 36,184 of DATDDC010000240.1, read as the reverse complement.
TTGATGCCGTCGCCCAGCTCCGGGACCCCGAGCGCGAAGCGCTCGGCGCCGCTGTTCACGTCGGTGCCCACGAGACCGAGCAGCACGCCGAGGACGATCATGGCGATCGCCTTCAGCTGCGAGCCGTGCGCCAGCGTCACGGCGCCGAGGAGCCCGACGACCATGAGCGAGAAGTACTCGGCGGGACCGAACTTGAAGGCCACCTCGGCGAGCGTCGGGGCGAAGCCGGCGACGATCGCGGTCGAGAAGGTGCCGGCGAAGAAGGAGCCCACCGCGGCGATGGTGAGCGCGGCGCCGGCGCGGCCGCGGCGCGCCATCTGGTACCCGTCGATGCAGGTCACGACCGAGGACGACTCGCCAGGCAGGTTCACCAGGATGGACGTCGTCGAGCCCCCGTACTGGGCGCCGTAGAAGATGCCGGCCAGCATGATGAGCGCCGTCACCGGCGAGAGCGCGTAGGTGAGCGGCAGCAGCATGGCGATGGTGGGAACCGGCCCCAGGCCGGGCAGCACGCCGATGGCGGTGCCCAGGAAGCAGCCGAGGAAGCAGTACAGCACGTTCCTCAGCGAGAGCGCGGTGACGAAGCCGAGCTCGAGGTGCTGGAGGAAGTCCATGGAGCGGGGCCCGGGGACCTAGCGGCCGACGAAGCCGGGCCAGAGCGGGATCTGCATGCCGAGGCCCCACACGAAGATCGCCACGGTGAGGAGGAGCAACGCAGCGGTGTTGACGATCGACTCCCGGAGCCGGAAGTCGTGGCTGCCCCGGCTCGAGCCCAGCACGAGGACCGCCACGGAGAGGACCAGCCCGGCGGGCCTGAGGAGCAGGGTGAAGGCGGCGATCGGGACGAGGACGAAGAGCATCGGCTTCAGGCGGAACCGCTCGATGGGGCCGCTCCGCGCCGAGAAGGCCAGCCCGCGGACCAGGATGGCGAGGCCCAGCGCCGAGAGCAGGCAGCCGAGGACGAGGGGAAAGTAGCCGGGGCCCATCCTCGCGGCGGTGCCCATGCGGTAGGAGAGCGAGCCCAGCGCGAACAGGGCCCCGAACGCCACGAAGACCACACCCGCGAAGAAGTCCTTGGAGCTCTTCACCGTGACGCGCATGGTCCTCCCGGCGCCGCTCGCGGCGGCGCGCTGGAACCGTCAGTTGGCGGTGATCCCTCGCTCGCGGACCACGGCTCCCCACCGCTCCGTCTCGGCCTTCACGTAGGCGGCGAACTCCTCGGGCGTCTTGCTGAGGGTGACGAGCGCGCCCCCCGCCGCCAGCCGCTGCCGGATCTCCTCGGTGGGCATGATCTTCTGGAGCGCGGCGGAGAGCTTCGCGACGATGGGAGCCGGCGTGCCCTTGGGAACGAACACGCCCTGCCACGAGGCGCTCATCATGTCCGGGTAGCCGGACTCGACCAGCGTCGGGACGTTGGGCAGGTCCGGAACGCGGCTCGCCAGCGTCACCGCCAGGGCCCGCAGCCGCCCCGCCTTGATGAACTGCATGGCCGAGGGCAGCGTCGTGAACATCACCTGCGTCTGGCCGCCGACGAGGTCCGTCACGGCGGGCCCGGCCCCGCCCTTGTAGGGCACGTGCACCATGTCCAGGCCGGTCGCCTTCATGAAGATCTCCATCTCGAGCCGGTTCTGGCTTCCCGCCCCGGGCGTTCCGAAGTTGAGCTGCCCCTTCCTCGCGGCCGCGTACGCGACGAACTCCTTCACCGTGGTGACGGGGAGGTCCTTGTTCACCACGAGCACGTCGGCCGCGTCGATGATCTTCTGGACCGCGATGAAGTCGGCGAGGGGCTTCACCTTGAGCTGGGCCCCGAAGATGGAGGGGTTGATGGCGATGGTGCCGACGTTGCCGAGGTAGAGGGTGTACCCGTCCGCCGGCGCCCGCGCCGCCGCGTCCATGCCGATGTTGCCCGCGGCCCCGGCCTTGTTCTCGATGACGATGGTCTGCTTGAGCTCGGCCGAGAGCGCGGGCTGGATGATGCGCGCCACGAAGTCCGAGGCCCCTCCCGGCGCGAAGGGGACGACCATGACGATGGGCTGCCTCTGCGGCCATTCGTCGGCCGCGCGCGCCCCGCCGTGCAGCAGGAAGGCTGCGCTCGCCGTCAACCCCAGGATCCTCTTCGCTGCTCGGCTCGTCATGTCTTCTCCTCGGGCGGCCGCCATCCGCTGCGCGGTCCTCACGGCGGCGGCTCGCCGGCGTCGTCGTCCTCGATGGGGACCTTCACCGGCGCTCGCCGCCGGGCGGAGAGGTCGAGCGCCTTCGTCAGCATGAGCCGGTCGTGCGCCTCCGCCGCGGTGGCGTGGTGCGTCCTCGCGCCGGTGGAGAGCCGCAGGAGCCAGGACAGGGTCTCCTCGCGCATGGGGCCGCGCAGCTCCCCCAGGGCCATGCTCCCCGGCGGATAGCTGCCGAGGAAGTCGACGAGGCGGCTCCGGTCCGGCGCGTAGCCCTCGGACTGCGGCCTCGACACGGCCAGCACCACGTCACGGTGGGTGTCGTCGATGGTGAGCACCCCCTCGGTGCCGACGATGCCCACCTCGAGCGAGTACACGGCGCCGGGCCAGACCACCGGCAGCGCCCAGGAGATGCTGAGGTGGTAGAGGCTTCCGTCGTCCAGGGTGACGAGGCCGGCGGTGCCGTCGATGCCGCGGTAGGTGGGGCCGAGCGCCCTGTCGACGGAGCGCGCGTAGACCTCCACCGGCTTCTTCCCCTCCACGATCCAGAGGACGAGGTCGAGGGCGTGGGTGCCCGAGATCACCATCGGCGAGATGCGCGAGGGGTCCGTGGTCCGCTGGTAGTTGTCGATGGCCACGAGCCGGTTCATGAACCCGCGGGAGGTGACCATCGTCACCTCGCCGAGCTGGCCGGTGCGCACCTTCTCCTTCGCCACGAGCCAGCGCTGCCGGAAGCGCTGGGTGTAGCCGACGACGGCGTCGACGCCCTTCTCCTCGATGGCCCGGAGCACCCGCGCCGAGTCGCGGAGCCCGGTCGCGAGCGGCTTCTCGATCATGAGCGAGAGCCCTCGGTCGACGGCGGCCAGGATGGGATCGACGTGCAGGTGCTCGTCCGTCGAGACGATGACCGCGGTGATCTCCGGCCGCCGGACGAGCTCCTCGAAGCTGCGGGTGACGAAGTCGGCGCCCACCTTCTCCGCCACCATCGCGGCGCGCTCGGGGCGCGTCTCCGCGATCCCGATCCAGTCCACCTGGGGGAAGCGGGCCGCGATCTCCCCGCGGATGAGGCCCACCCGGCCCGCGCCGATGATCCCGAGGCCGATGCGCTTGCGCTCCGTGAGCCTCACGGCGTTCCCGCCCGCCCGCCGAGCTCGACGGGGCGGTTCTCGGCCGCCGAGAGGTCCGCCGCCTGGTAGACCTGCATCACCGTCCGCGCTTGCTCGGCCGTGACGAGCGGCTCTCGCCCCGTGGCCACGCACTCGAGGAAGTGGAGGGTCTCCGCCTCCATGGGGCCGGCGTAGACGTGCCCCACCTTCTCCCCGGGCATGGTGGAGATGGGAAAGACGATCCCCTTCTGCATGGTGTTCAGCACGACGTCGCGATGGGTGTCGTCCACCAGGATGGCGCCCTCCGTCCCCACCAGCTCGATCCAGGTGCTGGCGAAGTTGGGGTAGGCCGGGGGGAGCACCCACCCTGCGCCGACGGTGAAGGCCGTGCCGTCGTCCATGGTGACCACGATGAAGACGCAGTCCGGCGCGTTCCGCGTCTTCTTCATGATCTTGGCCACCTCCTGCGCGTAGACCCGCACCGGCTTCCGCGGCGCGAGGCACCACAGGACGAAGTCGATGTCGTGGGTCGCCTCCATCGCCGCCGGCGACAGCTTGATGCGCCCGCTGATCTTGTTCCCCAGCCCGCGGGTGATGTGCCGGCTCACGAGCGCGCTCACCGGCTCGCCGATGGTGCCGTCGTCGAGGCAACGCTTCGCGTACGCGAGCTTCGGGTTGAAGCGCTGCGAGTAACCGATCGTGAAGAGGAGGCCCTTCGAGCGCGCCAGCGCGATGAGCTCGTCGGCCTCCGAGAGCGTGAGCGCCATCGGCTTCTCGAGGAGCACGTGCTTGCCGGCGAGGAGGCACTCCTTCGCCATCGGGTAATGCGTCGTCTCGGGCGTGGCCGAGATCATCACCGCGTCGAGATCGCGGATGGCGAGGAGCTTCCGGTAGTCGTCGGTGGCAGAGGCCGGCCGGGTCTTCTCCGCGACCTCCTTCAGCCGGTCCGCGCGGATCTCCGCGATGTGCAGGTCGCCGACGAGAGGGCTCGCACGGCTGGTCTCGGCGCGGATGCCCCCGCACCAGCCGGTACCGATGACGGCCACGTTGACGAGCTTCATGGCGCCCTCATCTATTCGGGGGGACACTCGGTCCCCCTTCGCCTTCGGCGGGGGGAGCTCGCGCCCCCCCGATCCCCCCGCTCGACTCTTCCCGCGGCGTGATTGTGCCACGGCGAGCGCGCGCGCAAGGGCCGGCGGCGAGATCGACGGATCCCGAGCGGGTATTCCATCCGTTGGTGCGGCTCCGGCGGAGTCGCGGGCGGCCGCGAGGCCTTCCGACCTCGGCCTCGAAGCCGCGCACGCATTCGTTCGTGCGCACGTCCCGAAGCTGCCGGAATGGGGTCCGCGCTCGCCGACTTCGGGCGCCCGCAACGCTCGCGCCGGCGCTCGGCGCGGATCGCCCATCCCCCGGCCGGCCCCTACGAGCGTGCTACGCTCTCCGCCGGTGGAAGCTCCGCCCGGACGCGCCGCGTCTCGCCACGGGCCTCCGTGGATCGGGATCGTCTCGTACGTGGACGTGATGCGCTTCATCCGGGACTGCGCAGTCAGCGGTCGCGCCGACGCGGGGACGGCCGCGGGGCGCGCCTGAACGAGGAGGAGCCGCCATGGAGATCGCCGCGGTCCGGATCGACAAGCCCGACGACGTGAACGTGATCGTGGGCCAGGCGCATTTCATCAAGACGGTGGAGGACCTGCACGAGGCGCTCGCGCAGGTCTCGGCCCAGCTCCGCTTCGGGATCGCGTTCTGCGAATCGTCGGGCCCGCGGCTGGTGCGCCGCTCGGGGAACGACGCCGCGCTCGTCGAGCTGGCGACCCGCAACGCGAGCGCCATCGGCGCCGGTCACCACTTCGTGGTGATGCTCCGCGACGGATTCCCGGTGAGCGTGCTGAACGCGCTGAAGCTCGTCCCGGAGGTCTGCTCGATCTTCTGCGCGACGGCGAACCCGGTGGAGGTCCTCGTGGCGGTGCTCCCGAGCGGCCGCGGCATCGTCGGCGTCGTCGACGGCGGCGCGCCGCTCGGCGTCGAGACCGACTCGGACGTCGCGGACCGCAAGCAGCTGCTGCGGCGCTTCGGATACAAGCTGTAGGGCGCCCGAAACGCCCGCGCTCGTTCGCCGCCTGCGGCGCGACCTCCACGCCCTCGAGCGCGCGTAGTCCCGCGCACGGATTCGTGAGCTCGCGCGTTCCCTGCGGCGAGGGCGCGCCCTCGAACGAGCCGGCCGCGCGTGGAGCTCGTCTCCTCAGCGGCCGGCGCGTGCGCGCAGCTCGCGGACGCGTCACCTCGAGATTCGAGCGGCTCTCTGGACGATCGGGGGCGCCGCGGGGAGCGGCAGGGCCGCAGGCACGTGCGGCGCTTCGGGCCGGGAGAGGAGCGGAGCGGCGGCCGCGCCGTTCGCTCCGGCGAGGCGGAAGAAGCCGACGAGGTGCTGGAGCGCCTCGGCCTGGGCGCTCATCTCCTCGGCGGTGGAGGCGAGCTCCTCGGCTGCCGTCGCGTTGCGCTGCGTGATCTCCTCGACCGCGGACATCGCCCTGTTGATCTGCGATACGCCCGTCGCCTGCTCGCTGCTCGCCGCGGCGACCTCCTGGAACAGGTCCGAGGTCTTCTTGATGGCGGGCACGAGCTCGCCGAGCAGTCGGCCCGACCGGGTCGCCACGGCGACGCAGGACGAGGCGAGCGCGCCGATCTCCCGCGCCGCGCCCTGCGAGCGCTCGGCCAGCTTCCGGACCTCCGTGGCGACGACGGCGAACCCCTTCCCGTGCTCGCCCGCGCGCGCCGCCTCGATGGCCGCGTTCAGCGCGAGGAGGTTCGTCTGGTACGCGATCTCCTCGACGATGGTGATGCGCTCGGCGATCTGGTTCATCGCCGACACGGTGTCCCGCACCGCCTCCCCGCTCTGCTCGGCGTTCGCCGCGCCCTGCACCGCCATCTGCTCCGTCTGCCGGCTGTTCTGGGCGTTCTGGTTGATCGACGTGCTCATCTCCTCGAGCGACGAGGAGGTCTCCTCCACCGACGCAGCCTGCTCGCCGGCGCCCTGCGACACCGCCGCCGCGCTCGCGGAGACCTGAGCGGCCGCCGAGCCGATCCCGCTCGCCGCATCGCGGACCTGGCCGATGACGCGCGCCAGGTTGTCCGACATGGCCGACATGGCGCGCTGCAGCTCGGCGATCTCGTCGTCGCCGGCCGCACGAACCTGCTGGGTGAGGTCGCCCTCGTTCGCGATCCGCTTGGCGACCGCGACGAGCGACACGATGGGCACGACCAGGCGCTGCCGCAGGCGCCAGGCGACGGCGGCGCCCACCGCGACCGCGGCGAGGATCCCCAGGCCGAACTCGGCGGCCCGCAGGTTCACGTCGCTCTCCGCCGCGCGGAGCTGCGCGTGGATCCCTTCCGTCTCGCCCCTGCGGATCGCGTCGAGCCGCTCGACGATGGCCTGCGACGCGGAGAGGAACGTCTTGGTGAGCGCGCCCGCCTCGAGCCACTCCTGGGAGGCGGTCGCGGCGACCATCCGCTCTCCCTTCTGCACTGCGTCCTCGAAGTCGCGGGTGACGTCCTTCGCGATCGGCTGGGACGAGGTCCGCGCCAGCTCCTCCGCGGCCTTCGCGAAGGCCGCCCGCAGCCCCGGCAGCTCCTTCAGCTCGGAGGTGCCGGCCGCCGCCTGGCCCTGCAGGAGCTGCGTGGCCTGGCGCGCCGCGAGCGTCATCTCGCCCGCGGCCGAGACCGCCGCCACGGAGCGGGTGAGCCTGCCCCCCACGTCGGCCGCGTTCCGCCGCATGGTGACGAAGCCCCAGCCGCCGAGCGCCGCCACGGAGGCGAGGATGGTGATGAACGCGATCCCGAGCCGCCGGCCGATGGTCATTCGCATCGTGCGGTCTCCCGAGGACGGCTGGGAATCAACGGGCGGCGACGATGGGAAGGCCGGACGCCTGCCACTTGAGGATGCCGCCGTCGACGCGGCGCAGGTCGCTGCGGCCGGCCTCGTGAAGAGCACGTGCCGCGACCGGCGTCTGGTGGCCGGCGTGGTCCACGATCACGATGGCGCGGTCGGCGCTCGCCTTCCTCGCCCACGCGCCGACGTCGTCGATGGGAACGCTGATCGCCTGGGCGATGTGGAAGGTCGCGTACTCCTCCGGATCGCGGATGTCGACGAGCACCGGGGGCTTCGGTCCGTCGAGGAGGCGCTTCAGCTCCGCGGCGGAGATCGCCGGCGCGTCGAACGCCTGCATCGGGCGCCCCTCGGTCTTCCGGCCCGACTTGGCCCAGCCCGGCAGGCCTTCCTTGTACTCGATCACGTTCGTGTAGCCGATGGCGGCCGCGGCCTTCGCCGCCTTCACCGTCTTCGTGCAGTTCGGCCCGTTGCAATAGAAGATGACCGCTTGCCTCCGGTCCTTCACCACGGCCGGGAGGTTCGTCGCGACGAGGCGCGCGGGGACGAGGACGGCCCCGGCGATGTGGGACTCCGAGAACTCCACCTGCGTCCGCGCATCCACCAGGATGAAGTCGCGCGAGGCGGGAGGCGCGGCGAGCTTCGTGGCGAGCTCCTCGGTGCCGATGATCTTGAACTCCTCTCCACGGGCGGGGATGGCGAGGAGGGCCGCAACGATCAGGACAGGGAGCGAAGAGGTGCGCATCTGCTTCCTCCGTTGGGTTTGCCCGGAGGGGGTGCACCAGGAGTGCCGCTGCGAGCGAGCATCGGCGGAGGGGCGCGCGACCCGGTCTCGGCGTGAAAGCGCGCGTATTTCGTCGGGGTGTGGGGGTGCGCGAGCCGCTGCGGCGGTACGAAATGTCGCGCGGCAAAATGACCCGAGGCTCGAGCGACCCGGGGGCGCACCGACCCGGCGATCACGCGCGATCACGAGGCGGCGAAGACGACGAAGCCCCGGAGCGTGGCTTTCGCCGAGACGCTCGGGGGCTTCGGTTCGGGCAGCGGAATTCGAGGACGGCGTCTCGGAGCAGGGCTGGCGCGCTGGAGCTCGCGGCCGCCGTCTCGGAGCCTTCTTCAGTTCACGTGGAAGCTGTCACCCGCCAGCGGCAGGTCTCCCGTCGCGGCGACGTATCGCTCGACGCCGCCGTTCTCGATCGTGACCGTCTGGAGCTGGGTCTGGAAGAAGAACGAGCGCGCGCCGTTCACGTCGACCTGCAGCACGAAGATGCCCGAGGAGACGCCCGTGGAATCGGTCTGCAGCGCGAGCGGCGCCGCGAGGTCGATGTTCACGACGGCGGTGTTCCGTCCCGGCGCCCATCCGGAGCCGGAGTTCGAGCCCACGACCGTCCCCGAGTGCGCGAGCCCGTTGGGGTAGTAGAGGAGCTGGTAGTTCGCGACCTCGGCAGTGCGCAGCGTGCCCGTGACCTGGAAAGACATCCGCGTCACGCGCGCCTGACCGATGCCGGTCGCGGCCACGTCGAAGACCAGGGCGTCGAGGCCCGCCACGGACGACGACACGGAGTGGGACGCCCACCAGATGTCGGGGCTCTTCGTGAACGTCCAGGCGTCGGCGGCGACCGCTTTACCAGACGTGAGTGCAACGATCGAGGCGGCAACGGCGGCAAGAAGCGAGCTCGGGGTTCTCATCGCGTCCTCCCAGGACGACAGGCGTCAAGCGTTTCGAGCGCCTCCGGGCTGGCGCATCGTCCTCTCCCTCCCGGCCGTACATCGGCGCTCCTGTCATCCGGTGACACTCGACCGCGCAGGCTTCGGGACACCCCATACCCGAGAGGAACGTGGACCCAAACGAGGCGGCCCCTCGTCGGGGATGCAGCGGGCACCGGCGTGCCTGCTATCTCGCGGATGCGCTCTTGGGGACGCGCTGGAGAAACCCGGATGAGGATCTCGACGATCTCGGCAGCCCGCTGGTTGGTCTCGGCATTGGTGCTCGGCGCGGGGATGAACACCGCAGCGCAGGCCACAAAGGCGGACATGACGTTCTTCGTGGCGAGCGTGGGCAAGGGCAAGGGCGCCGATCTCGGCGGGCTGGAGGGCGCCGATGCCCACTGCGCGGCGCTCGCACGCGCGGCGGGCTCGACCCGTACGAGCTGGCGGGCCTACCTCTCCACCACCGCCCCCGGCGGCGAGGCGGGGGTGAACGCGCGCGACCGCATCGGCAAGGGTCCGTGGAAGAACGCCAAGGGCGCCGTCATCGCCACGAGCCTCGACGACCTGCACGGGCCGTCCAACAAGCTCGACAAGCAGACCGCCCTGACCGAGAAGGGCGAGCCGATCAGCGGCCGCGGCGACCCGGTCAACATGCACGACATGCTCACGGGCTCGGATCCGCAGGGCAACTACTCGACGGCCGGCGGCGACACCACCTGCGGCAACTGGACGAGCAGCGGCGAGGGGTCGGCCATCGTGGGGCACCACGACCGCATGGGCCTGAAGGAGACCCGGCACATGAAGTCCTGGAACTCCTCGCACGGCTCGCGCGGCTGCGGTCAGGAGGCGCTGAAGGGCACCGGCGGTGCCGGTCTCTTCTACTGCTTCGCCGCCAATTGACGCGGCCAGAGCTTCACGTCGCCGGGGCGAGGCGATCCATGAGGGCCACCCGTCGCAGTACACTCGCGGTGATCGTTCTCGGCGCTGCGCTCGCCGCCGGCCTCGCCGTCGTCGCGCGCGCCGCGGGCGCCGAGGGCGCCGCGGCGCGGCAGCTGCCGACCCTCGACGTGGTGATCGGCAACAACTTCGGTCACCTGCCCATGTTCGTCGCCGCGGAGAAGGGGTTCTTCAAGCAGAACGGCGTCGACGTCCGCCTCAAGGTCGTGAACACCGGCACCGACATGGTCAGCGCCATGCAGAAGCGCGAGGTGCAGGTCGGCGACATGAGCGTGACGACGTTCCTCAAGGCGCGCCACGCCGGCGACCCGTTCCGCGTCATCGGCATCATCCAGAGCGACGCCACCCGCGCCAACGCCGACGAGCCGCTGGCGATCGTGGCGCGAAAGGGCTCCGGCATCGAGGCCGGCGCCGTCGAGACCCTGCGCGGCAAGCGCGTGGGCCTCGCCAAGGGCCAGACCTCGGACGAGTACCTCAAGATGGTCCTGGCGCGGCGGTCCCTGCCCTACGCCGACGTCGAGATCGTGAACATCTGGTCGCAGTTCGACCTCGCGCCCGCGCTCGCCGACGCGAAGGTCGACGCGGTGGTCTCGTGGGAGCCCTTCAACACCATCGTCCTCGAGAAGGTCCCGCAGTCTTACGTCGTCCTGCGCGGTGGCGGCCACCTCTCCTACGTCATGGTGGCCACCACCCACGCCCCGACGATCGAGGAGCGCCCGCAGGTCGTGCGCGCCTTCGTGACCGGCCTCGCCCAGGCGTCGCAGTACACGCGGAAGCACCGGGACGAGGCGGTCGAGATCTTCGCGAAGTGGGTTCCGGGCCTCGACGTCGCCGTCGGGAAGAAGGCCATCCGGCACATCAGCTACGATCCGCGCATCTCGCCCGCCGTCCTGCAGGCGTTCGAGGCGGCCGAGGACGACGTGCTCAAGAACACCCTCAAGGGCGCCGCGCGGCTCGACGTGCCGGGGCAGTTCGCGCCCGCGTTCCTCGCGGAGGTGCAGAAGGCGCACCCGGAGTACTTCGACGACCTGCCGCCGCTGCCGGCGGGGCGCTGATCGGCCTTCGATGGAACGGCAGCCGTCCCATCGCCGGCGCTAGGCTCTCGCGCCGATGGCACCGGTCCGGACACGCCTCACCCGAGGCGAGGTGGTCGTCGTAGCGATGGTGATCGCCTCGGCGTCCATCTGGCCGTTCATGGACGCCATCGCAGGGCACCTTGGCGAGACTGGCGTGCCCGCCACCCAGATCGCCTGGGGACGGTACGTGGGGAACGGCGTGCTCCTCCTCCCGCTCGTCCTCGCGCGGGGAGGCCGGCGCCTGCTCCTGCCGAGGAGGGAGCTGCTCCATCTCGCCAGGGCGGTCATCCCTTCCGCGATCGCCGTCGCCTTCTTCGTCGGCCTCCGCTTCCTCCCGTTCGCGTCGGCTTCGGCGCCCGCTCTTCATCACCGCCTTCTCGTCCGCCTTCCTCGGCGAGCGGGTGGGGCGCTGCGCTGGGCGGCGGTCGCGATGGGCTTCGTCGGCCGCTCCTCGTGCTCCGCCGCGGCGCCGACATGTTCCGCCCCGGCGCCGACGTGTTCGCCACCGGCGCGCTCCTGCCGATCATGGCCGCGATCGGGTTCGCGGCCGTGGCGTGATGAACCGGAAGCTCGAGGGACGACTCTCAGGCCGGGTGAGCAATTCCGTGTCGTAATCGTCGGGGCCTACCCCCACTGCAGCGGCTGCAGCGCGGCCCGCACCAGATCGTGGCGAGGCCTGGCGTGCGGGTCGCTCCGGTAATACTCGACGGCGCGCATCGCCTCGGAAACGCGGCCGATACTCTCGCGAAGCGCGGCGACGTCGAGCGGCGCGTCGGTCGTGGTCACGCCCGGCGCCACGCGGCCGAGCTCCCGGGCGCGGCGCAACCGGCGGTGGCAGCGGCACGGGACCGCGGGATTGACGATGCCGCAATTGGCGTTCAGCGCGGCTCGCAGCCGCTCCCGGGCGCGGGAGAGCCGCTTGCGGAACGCTTCGGGCGCGATGTCCAGGATCTCCGCGGCCTCGGTCCCGTCCACCTCGAAGATGTGCCCGAGCACGAAGGCCACGCGCTCGTCGGCGTCGAGGCACTGCAGGAGCGCGCGGTCGCATCTCATCTTGAGCTCTCCGAGCTCGACGTGGTCGTCGGGCCTCTCGGGGGCGCAGAGCTCGAGCCCGTTGGCCAGGCCGGTGGCGTGGACCTCGAGCGGCCGCCGGGACCGGGCCGCGCCGTCGCGGAAGTCGAGGATGCGGCTCACCGCCACCCGCCAGGCCCAGGTGGAGAACCGGGAGCGGCCGTCGAACTGCGCCAGGCGGGTGGCCACGCGCACGAGGCACTCCTGTGCCGCGTCCTCGGCGTCCTGCGGCAGCTTCATCATGCGCAGCGCGAGGTTGAAGAACGGTCGCTCGAGCGCCCGGAGGATGCCTTCCAGCGCCGCCCGATCGCCTTCGACGGCGCGCCGCACCTCCTCCGCGGTGATCGACTCCATCCTCGCCATCGTCGTTTCCTTGCGTGCCTCCCGGCGCGGCCCATGGAGCGGGCGCCCTCTCGCGCCCGCGTCGCCAGGTTCACTTGGCGGGCCCGGGCTGCAGCCGCGCGATCAGGTCCTGCGGGATGCCACCGATCTGATGCACGAACCCGAACCGGTCCGTCTCGAGCCACGAGCGAGAGAGCTTCCCGTCCCGGAGCTGGAAGATGGCGAATCCGGTGTTGGAGACGCTGTTCTCCGTCGGTGCAAAGCCCCGGTACCGTCCCTTGTGCGTCCCGGTCCAGGTCCAGCGAATCGCCACGCGGTCTCCCTCCGCGACGAGGTCCTCGATCGTATAATGGATGTCCGGGAACGCCGCGCGCAGCTCCTCGATGGTGCGCGCGAAGCCCGCGGGGCCCACGCCCCCGCGGACGCCGGCGAAGTCGGGAGCGATCAGCTCGTCGAGGAGCGCCCAGTTGCCGGTGTTGAGGCTGTCCTCGTACACGCTTCGAACGATCTCCTTGTTGCTGCGATGGGTATGCGTCGCCATAGGCGGGCTCCGTCCTTCCGTGGTGGTCGCGCCGCCGGCGCTGGCGCAGGCGGTCGCGGTCGTGATCACGACGAGAGTGAGCTGCACGAGTGAACGGCTGGTCATCGGTCGAGTCCTCCTGGGGCAGGGGTTCCGGGGCGGGCTCGACGACGACCTCTTGCCCGTTCCGTCTCGGACCTTCGACCGGTTGGACGGGAGCAGCGCGAGATCCGTGACCGGACTTGCGTGGCTATCTGGGCACGCGGCCGAGCTGCGCGAGGAAGCCGAGGGTGTCGAACTCGCCCCACCTCTCGACGATCTTCCCGCCGCGGAACCGCAGGATGTCGATCCCGGTCTGCCTCACCCGCTTGCCGGTGGCCGGGATGCCCTGGAACGCCCCTCGTTGCGTCCCGAGCGTGCTCACCCTGCACGCGGCCTTCTCGCCCTCGGCGATGACGTCCTCCACGGCGAAGACGAGGTCGGGGAAGGCGAGGCGGGCCTCGCCAAAGGCTTCCTTGATCCCCTCGAGGCCCTGCCTCATTCCGGGGGCCGGATTGTGATCGATCGCATCCGGGGCGATGACGTCGTCGAGCTCCGCCAGGTTCCCACTCCTCAGCGCGCGGTTCAGATGCTCGTAGAACCTGAGCGCGTCCGCCTTCGTCCGCTCGACGGAATCGACGTCCATGGTGGAGCCTGCTTTCGTATCCTTCCGCAGAGCGTCCTGCGGGAAGCAGCTCGCGGCCGCGCACCAGCCGAGGGATGCGAGCCCCAGCCTCAGCAGGGTTCTGCGATCGTTCACGCTGGACGAATACTCGCCGCGTCCGGTCGCGTCTCGAACATTTCTAGGCGTGACGCGGCGGCCACCTCACGCCGTGGCGATTGCAGCCAGTTTGTTCAAGCGAGATGGGACTGCGCGTGGAAGTTTCTGACATCACACACGTGGAAGCGTCCCACGCAGCGAGACTCCTCACCCGGGCGAAGGGGGTCGCTCCCGCAAGTTGGAATCACGGAGACGAGACCATGAAATTCTTGCTGCTGTACCGAACGAGCAACAAGGACGTGGAAGCCGGAGTGCCCCCGAGCGACCAGGAGATCGCCGCAATGGGCAAGCTCATGGAGGAGATGGGCAAGGCCGGGGTGTTGCTCTCGACGGAAGGGCTCAAGCCGAGCTCGAAGGGCACGCGCGTGAGGATGAAGTCGGGAAACTTCATCGTGAGCGACGGGCCGTTCACCGACGTGAAGGAGAACATCGCCGGCTACGCGCTCGTCTAGGTGAGGTCGAAGAACGACGCCATCGAGTGGACGAAGAAGTTCCTGAAGGTCGCCGGCGACGGCGAGACCGAGGTTCGCGAGCTGTTCGAGGAGTCGGACTTCGGTCCCAAGGCGTAGCCGGCTCCTCGCCCGCTAGAGGCATCGCATCGGCCGCAGCGAGGACGGGGCGACTCCGAGCATGCGCCTGAAGGTGCGGCTCATGTGGGCGGCGTCGGCGAAGCCGGCGGCATGGGCCGCGTCGCCCAGCGAGCTCTGGTTGACGATGGCGGTCGCGGCGCGCTGCAGCCTCAGCCAGGCGAGATAGGGCCGAAGAGGAATACCGATCGAGGCGGTGAACACGTGCATCAATCGACTCGGCGAGAGCCCGACCGCGCTGGCGAGCGCTTCGAGGGAGGTGGCGTCGTCGATGCCGCCGGCGCGAAGCATCGCCAGGAGCCTCCTCACCTGGGGGTGGATCATGTGCTGCGACGGCGGGATCGACACCTGGAGCGTCGCGGCGGCGTTGCGGACCCACTCGTCGGCGCTGAAGCGCATCACCGTCCGTGGAAGGACCTCGCGAGCGAGCGCGTCTCGCTCGCTGGCCGAGAAAGGCCGAACCGGGCGGACCAGCGCCGGGCGCATCGTGGCTGCGGCGTCGCTCTCGGGGTCGAGGAAGACCACCAGCATCCCCACGCCCTCGGAATCCACGGCGTGCGGCGCATCGGAGGCCGTGAGCACGCCCGCGGCGCTCCACCACCGCCCCGCCGCCGAGGTGCGGACCCGGAGCTCGCCTTCCATCGCGAGCACGAAGTGGAGCGAATGGTGCGAGTGAAGCGCGCCTCGCCATCCCGGACCGCGCGTGGCGAGCACGGGCGGCCACGCCTTGGCGTTCATCCCCGCGGGAATGGCGGGCAGGCGCATTCGCTGCGCACGTAGCACACCGGCTGCTGCCCCGGAAGGGGGCAAGAGCCGGCGCATTCGAGGACGAAAGCAGGAGGAGAAGATGACGAAGGTCAATTGCTCGGCAGCCCGTCGCGCGGCCCTCGCGGGCGCGATCTCGCTGGCGCTCGCATCGTGCGCCCAGGTCCCGCCGGCGCAGAAGCCGCCCGTCACGCAGCAACGGCCGGTCCCGGCGTTGATGACCGCGAGCGCCTATCCGAATTCCGACACGCTCCTCGTGCTGGTCACGATGCAGCAGCTCATGGCGACGCACCGCGAATGGGAGGGCTACCAGTACTTCGGGCGTCTCGCCGAGGAGCAACCGAACCGCCGCGCCCTCTTCCGGGCGCTGCAGGCGTCGATGCAGGCGCGCGTGGCCGACGACGTCCCGCTCCTTCGGCGGGTGGCGTGGGTCGAGGACGCGATCCGCAAGCTCGACGAGGGGGCCGCCGCCGAGCCCGGGCTCGGGCGCCTGGCCCGCGGCCTCGTCTTCGCCGAGCTGCCCTCGCGCTTCGGCAAGGCGAGGCAGGCCATCGAGGATCTCGAGTGGTGCCTCGCGCACCAGGTGGAGCTCCCGCTCGGGCTGAATCGAGGGATCTACCGCGCCCTGGCGGAGGCCTACCGGAGGTCGGGCGACGAGCGCCGCTCGCAGGAGATGCTCGCCCGCGGCGGGCTCCCGTCGCTCGACGACCCCGGGGTTCCGCGCGTGCTGGGGGATCTCTCGATCGATGCGAAGAGCGGGTTCAGGTTCGGCGAGAGACGCCTCGTCCGCGAGGCGGAAGGCGTGTACGTCGCCGAGGGCTACGACTTCGCGAACATCGCGTTCATCGTGGCGGACGGGTTCGTAGTGGCCATCGACGCCGGGACCACGGAGGAGTCGGCGCGAGACGCCGTGTCGGCCCTGCGGCGCGTGACGCCGGCGCCCATCAAGTACGTCATCTTGACCCACGGTCACTGGGATCACGTGGGGGGCATCGCCGCCTTGCGCGAGGCGGGCAGCACCGTCATCGCGCGCGACAACTTCCCCGAGGAGCTCCAGCGCTCGAACGATTATCCGGGGCCGTTCCACTGGTTCTTCGGGACCGGAAAGATGACGCTGAACGTCCGGCCGGATCGCCTCCTCAGGCGCACGGAGATCCTCTCCGAGGGCGGCCTCGACCTCGCCCTCATCCCCGCGAAGAGCGGCGAGACGCCCGACGCGCTGTTCATCCACGACCGGAAGCACGACCTCCTGTTCGTCGGTGACGCCTTCATGCCGTACGTGGGAGCTCCCTTCGTGGCCGAGGGATCACCGGAGGGCTATCTCGGCGCGATCTCGATGGTGCTCGATCTCCACCCGCGCCGCGTCGTCCACGGCCACGTGCCACTCACGGCGCTCTTCACGATGGAGGCCATGCCCGGCCTCCGGGACGCGTTCGGCGCGCTCTACGAGCGCACCCTCGCCGCCGCGCGTGCGTCGCGGCCCCTCGCCGACGTGCTGCACGACGATTTCCTGCCCGACTCGCTGCGCGCGGCCCCCGCCGCGGTCCAGCCCTACCTGATCGCCCGCGACACATTCGTGCAGCGCCTCTACACGGAGCACGCCGGGTACTGGCAGTCGAACGGCGACGGAATCGACGTCTTCACGCGCGGCGAATGGGCGGCGGCGCTCGACGCCATGGGCGGCGAGAGCGACGCCTCCTTCGCGCGCGTGGCCAAGGAGCTCGAAGCCCGCGGCGACGCGGCGCTCGCGCTGCAGATCGCGGACCTGGGGCTCGTCCGCCATCCCTCGAGCGCGGCGTTGCGCGAGAGCCGCGAACGTGCCCTCCGCACGTTGCAGGAGATCCACTCCCAGACGAACCCGTTCCGGTTCATCGTATACTCGGAGTGGGCGGGGCGCGGGCTCTCTCCCGTCACCGAGCGGGAACCGACGTCTCCGCCCGCACGCTGAGCTCACGCATAGCTGCGCACATCGAAGCGAGCTATTCCGCCTGGATGCCGACCTCCCGCACGAGCTTGCCCCACTTCTCGACCTCCGCCTTCACGTAGTCGGCGGAGCTTCGCGAAGACCCGCCCACCGGCTCGAACGCCTCCTCCTCGAGCTGGGCGCGCACCTGGGGGCTCGACAGGACGCGGTTCACGGCCGCGTTCAGTCGCTGGACGATCTCGGGCGGCGTTCCGGCGGGGAGGAAGAGTCCCACCCAGGTGTAGTCCTCGACGCCGGGGAAGCCGACCTCTGCGAGCGTGGGTACGTCGGGCAGGGTCTTGGCGCGCCGCGCGCTCGAGACGGCCAGCGCGCGGAGCTTCCCCGACCGGATGTGCTGCAGCGCCGTGGAGATCGCCGCGGAGCCGATCGGCGGCTGTCCCGAGAGGACCGCGATCACCGCCGGCCCCGCCCCCTTGAAGTGGATGGGGGTCATGTCGAGCTTGGCCATCGACCGGAACAGGTGCTCGCCCGTCAGGTGCGGCGTGGTCCCGCTGCCCGGCGTCGCGAAGCCGGGGCTCGTGGCCTTCGCCAGCGCGAGCAGCTGCGCGAGGTCCTGCGCCGGGAGGCTCGCGTTCACGATGATGGCGTTGGGCTGCGTGGCGACGATGGCGATGGGGACGAAGTCGCGCTCCGCGTCGTATCCGGGCTTCGCGGAGAGCGTGGCGTTCACCGCGAAGGCGGTGGAGGTCACGAGCACCGTGTAGCCGTCCGGCGCGGACTTGGCGGCCGCCGCCGTCCCGATGTTCCCGCCCGCCCCGGGCCGGTTCTCGACGACCACGGGCTGGCCGAGCTCCTCGCTGAGCTTCTGGCCCACCTTCCTCGCGATCGTGTCGACGGGACCGCCCGGCGCGAACGGCGCGATGAAGTGGATGGGCTGGGTCGGCCAGCGTTCACCCTGAGCGCCTCGCTCCCGGCACGCGTCGAGGACGAGCATCGCGGCGATGCACGAGGCGATGCGGGCGAAAGCTCTCATGACCGTCTCCTCGCGGGCCCCTATGCGGGTCGGGCCGCGCGCCGCGTTCGGGTCGCAGCGACCCGGCCGGCTGGACCGCCCACCCCCGGACGGTTAATGCAGCGGCTCGCAGCCCGCCCCTCCCCTTTCCGAGCCCGCGAGGACACGCCATGGCCGTTCGCAAGCTGACGCGCGAGGACCTGCGCGAGGCCGCGGAGCGATACAAGAGCTGGGGCAAATGGGGCCCGAACGACGAGATCGGCACGCTCAACTACGTTCGGCCGGAGGACATCGTCGCCGCGGCGCGGCTCGTGAGGAAGGGCAAGGTCTTCTCGCTCGCGCTCGATTTCGACGACCGGGGCCCCCAGGGGGCGCGGACGAAGTATCCGTCCCTCGGCCGCATCAACCCGCTGCACACCATGCTGCGCACCGGCACCGACGCGTACGCGGGCGTGCTCGACCACCGCGGCATCCGCGCCGCCGACGACATGGTGGTCCTGCCGCTCTCGTGCGGCACGCAATGGGACGGCCTCGCCCACGTCTTCTACGAGAACTCCATGTGGAACGGCTACGACTGCCGCGAGGTCACGAGCTTCGGCGCCAAGCGCTGCGGCATCGAGAAGACCCGGGACCGGATGGTGGGGCGCGGCGTGTTCCTCGACGTCGCCCGCGCGCTCGGCCGGGAGCCCCTCGAGGACGGCTACGCCATCACCGGCGCCGATCTCGACCGGACGGCGGAGGCGCAGGGGGTGCGCGTCCGGCGCGGCGACTTCGTCATCGTGCGCACCGGCCAGATGGAGGCGAAGCTCGCGGCCGGCAGCTGGGACGGCTATCCCGGCGGCGACGCGCCCGGCTTCGCCTTCGAGACGCTGGAGTGGATCCGGCGCACCGAGCTCGCCGCGCTGGCGAGCGACACCTGGGGCTGCGAGGTGCGCCCGAACGAGACCGAGCCCGGCATCAACCAGCCCTGGCACTGGATCACCATCCCGATCATGGGCGTGACCATAGGTGAAATCTTCTACCTGAAGGACCTGGCCGCGGACTGCGCCGCCGACGGCGCCTACGAGTTCCTGTTCGTCGCCCCGGCGCTCCCCATCACCGGGGCGGTGGCCTCCCCCACGAATCCCCTCGCCATCAAGTGAGGAAGAGCCGTCATGGCGAAGATGACCGGCGCCCAGGTGCTCGCGGAGATGCTGAAGGGCTACGGCGTGACCCATGTCTTCATGGTCCCCGCCGTGCTGCGCAGGACGATGGCGGAGCTGGAGCGCCGCACGAGGATCCGGCGCATCCACGCGCACGGCGAGAAGGCCACGGCGTACATGGCCGACGGCTTTGCGCGCGCCTCCGGCCGCCCGGGCCTGTGCATGGCCCAGGTCGTCGGCGCGCTCAACCTCGCGGCGGGCCTGCGCGACGCGTACCTCGCGCACTCCCCGGTCATCGCCTTCACGGGCGGACGCGATCCCAGGACGAAGTTCCGGAGGGTCTACCAGGAGGTCGACGACGTGCCGGCCTTCGAGCCGGTGACCAAGCTCAACGCCACCGTCGACGCGGTCGAGCGCTTCCCCGACATGGTGCGCCAGGCGTTCCGCGCGGCGGTCTCGGGCGCGCCCGGCCCCGTTCACCTGCAATTCCGCGGCAACGAGGCGCAGATCGACGCGGAGGAGGCGGACATGGAGCCCGTGTGCGAGGAGGTCTTCGCGCGCGTGCCTCCCTTCCGGCCCGCACCGGATCCCGACGACGTGCGCTCGGCGCTGGCGCTGCTCGAGCGGGCCGAGCGTCCGGTCCTCGTCGCCGGCGGCGGCGTGCGAGCCTCGCGGGCGGGCCGCGAGCTCGTGGCGCTCGCCGAGCGGCTCTCCATCCCCGTGGCGACCTCGCTCAACGGCAAGGACTCGATCCCGGGCACCCATCCGCTCTCGGTGGGCGTGGTGGGGACGTACTCCCGCGAGAGCGCGAACGGCGTGGTGCGGGAGGCCGATCTCGTCTGCTTCGTCGGCACCGAGGCGGGCGGCATGACGACGCACCTCTGGACGGCGCCCGCGATCGGCGTCCCGGCGATCCAGATCGACATCGAGCCCGAGGCGCTGGGCCGCAACTATCCGCTCGCGGCCCGCGTGCTGGGCGATGCGCGCGCCACGCTCGCCCGCATGCTCGAGCAGGCGGACGCCTCGAGCGCGACGCGCCGGCGGCGGTGGGTGGAGACCGTGCGCGCGCGGGGCGCGGAGTGGCGGGAGCGCTACCGGCCGGCCCTGGAGTCCGGCGCCGTCCCGGTGAGGCCCGAGCGGCTGTGCGCGGAGCTCACGCGGCACGTGCCCGACGACGCGATCGTCGTCGCGGACACGGGCCACGCGGGCATGTGGATGGGCGGGATGTTCGACCTGCGCAGCGCCGAGCAGGGCTACCTCCGCAGCGCCGGGCACCTGGGCTGGGCCTTCCCGGCGGGGCTGGGGGCCCGCTGCGCCTGCCCGGATCGGCCCGTCGTGGTGTTCACGGGGGATGCGGGCCTCTGGTACCACATCGCCGAGATCGAGACCGCCGTGCGCTGGGGCATCGACGCCGTCGTCGTGGTGAACAACAACGGGGGCGGCAATCAGTCGAAGAAGGGGTTCGACCGCGCCTACGGCGGGGAGCAGACGCAGCAGGCGCGCGAGCTGTGGACCTTCCGCAAGGTGAGCTTCGCGCGCATCGCGGAGGAGATCGGTGCCCTGGGCATCCGCGTCGAGCAGCCGGGCGACTTCGCGCCGGCCCTCGAGCGCGCACTCGCGTCGCGCCGGCCCGCCATCGTGGACGTCGCCACCGACATCGAGGCGCTGGCGCCGACCGCGGGGTGATGGGCTCGCGAGGCGCGGCCGGGCGTCGGCTCGGCGTCGAGCGTCCTCGCCTGCAGGCCGGCGCAGCGAGGCGAGGCCGCGCCCTCTAGCCCGCCTCGACGAGCGCCGCGAGCTTCGCGAGCGACATCCGCCAGCCGGTCTCGTTGTCGGCGGTCGACAGGCCAGGCGGCAGGCCATCGTGCACGGCGAGGACGTCGGTGCCCCCGCCGGCGTCGGCGAGGCCGATCGTGATCATCATCTCGCCGCGCAGCGCGGGATCCGCCGTCTCGAACTCGACCACCTCGACGACCCGCTCGTCCGGCACGAGCTTCACGAAGCGGCCGTGGAACGTGTCGGTGTGCGCGGTCGTCTTGCCGGCGCCCGCCGGCGAGTCGTAGGTGAGCGAGATGCGGAACGAGCCGCCCTCGCGGGGGTCGAAGGCGTGCACCTGGCTCGTCATGCCGTCCGGCACCATCCACGTCGCGACCGCGCGGGCATCGAGCAGCGCGCGATACACGTTCGCGCGTGGCGCGTTCACGTGGCGGCGGATGCGCGTGGCGCTCACGACCGGACATGTAGCGTATGCGGCGACGCGCGCAACACACGATCCTCGTCGAGGTCGTCCCTCGACGGCATCCCCAACGTAGTCCGGGCGCCCCGCGGACGCCCGCGCCATGCTCCGCGCTCCGATGTCGCTCCTGCGCTCCGTGCCGGTGCCGGGAGGATCGCCGCCTCGAGGATCCTCCCTCCGCCGGAAGGCCCAGGACCAAGAAGGAGGAACCGATGAGGACGAAGCCACTCGTCGCCGCCGCGCTGCTCGCCGTCGCCTTCTCCGCCGCCGCCCAGGAGCGGCCCAAGGTCGGGCTCGGGATCGGGATCGCCCCGTTCGCGGTGCCCGGGTCGGGCGCGGCGACCGTCTCGCGGACCGTCGAGCTCTACGTGCCGATCGCCATCGCGCCGCAATTCCGGCTCGAGCCGTCCCTCGGGATCTCCACGGACGACGAGCCCGGCAACGGAACGGACACGCGCGACTTCACCCTCGGCATCGGCGCGTTCCTCGTGAGCCGGCTCGCCCCGACGGCGGACATGTACGTGGGCGGGCGACTGCGGCTCAACTTCGCGAAGGTCAGCAACCCCGTCGCCAGCGACACGGGCACGGACCTCCAGATCGCCGCGGCGATCGGCGGCGAGGTCTACCTCGTCCCGCGCTTCTCGCTCGGCCTGGAGGGTGAGCTCGGCCTCTTCCAGAACAGCAGGGTCTCGGGCGACAACGACGGCGTCTTCACGACCGGCATCGCGTTCCTGCGGGTCTACTTCTAGGAGCCTCGGGCGGAGCTGGCACGCTCCACGCGAGCTCGACGTGCCGCTGGCGCGCGTTTCGGCCCGCGATCCCTCAAAGTCCCGCCGCTGGGAGCACCGAACGGGAACACCGCGGGGTAGCCCTCCGGGTACCGCACCGTGCGGCCCCCGAGCTCAGCTCCGGCCCAGTGCGCCATGAACGGCAGCGCGAGGACCCGCGGCACGCCGCCGACGAGGTCGGCCGCGTCCGCCTGCGACGTCCCCGCTCTCGTCAGGGACAGGTCACGAGAGCGCTCGTGAGCCCGCCGCCGTTCGCCACCGTCACGCGCCAGCACTGGCCGTTCGGAGCGGTCATGATGATGCCGTTGCCGATCGATTGCACGTAGACGTCGCCATTGGCCACCTGGAGCTTGGTGTTGGGAGTCGCCGTTCCGATGCCGACGTTCCCCTGGTAGCCGTTGCGACTTCCATCGACTCGCATGTACTCCGTCCCCGCGATCTCCATCACGATCGCGCCGTGGTGGCCGGGGTCCCACCAGTTGCCGGGGGACTCGGCTCCCGTGCTGAGGACGATGCCGCCTCCGGCGCCGTAATTGGGCCCGCCGCCCAGGAGCTGCACGCTCCCGCCGGTGCCGCCGCTCTCGCCGCCCGTTCCCGCCGCCATGTACACCCTGCCACCCGTGCCGTTCCACCCGCCCGGCCCGCCGTACAGCGCCACCTGACCACCCGCGAGATTGGTCCCGCCGGTTCCGCCGGACATCGACACCTGGCCGCCCACCTGGCTGGAGCTGTCGCCGCCCTGCAGCGCGAGCCCCTGGCCTGGACCGCTCGAGATGATGGACGAGCCGGAGGCGGTGATGTTCGCGATGTTGATCAGGTTCCCCGAGGAATCCAGGCGGGCGGTACCACCCGACATGAAGTATCCCGAGGCGTTGACGTTGCCGGTGACGTCGAGCTTCGCAGCGGGACTCGCGTTACCGATGCCGACGTTTCCGTTGTCGAAGATCGTCGACGCCCCCAGCGTGCTGGGATCGCTGAACCGCGCGAGATAGCCCGTCGTCCCGGACCCACCGTATCCAGGCCCCGCGGGACCCTGCGGTCCCGTCGGCCCCATCGGTCCTTCCGGCCCGGCGACGCCCTGGTCTCCCTGCGGGCCCGCTGGACCCTGCGGCCCCATGGGCCCCGTCGGTCCGGTCGGCCCCGCCGGCCCGGCGACGCCCTGCTCTCCCTGCGGACCCGCCGGACCTGCCGGCCCGGTTGCGCCCGCCGACGCGAGCAGCGACCATTCCGCGCTCGGGGGCGAGATCGCCGTGCTGGGCGCCACCGCGATCCACGCGGAGCCCTGGTACTGAACGGCATCGTTCACCTGATACGCCGTCGCTCCGCTCCAGCCGCCTTGCCACGTGAGACCCGTGGCTCCCATCGAGGAGAGCAGCGCCCACTCCGCGCTCGGCGGCGGGATCGCGTTGCTCGGCGCCACCGCGATCCACGCGGAACCCTGGTACTGCACGGCATCGTTCACTTGGTACGCCGTCGTTCCGTCCCACGGACCCATCCACGTGAGGCCCGTCGGACCAGGAGGTCCCGTGAGTCCGGCAGGGCCTTGTGGCCCGGTCGCTCCCGTCGCTCCGGTCAGGCCCGTCGCTCCAGTCGGTCCGGTCAGTCCAGCGGGCCCGATCGGTCCAGCCGGTCCGGTCGGTCCAGCAGGTCCCGTCGCGCCCGTCGCGCCCGTCGCGCCCGTTGCGCCCGTTGCGCCCGTGGGTCCGGGATCTCCTTGCGGACCCTTGGAGCCGCAGCCGGCCAGGAATGCAGCGAACAACGCAACGAGCGCAATCGATCGCATCGGCATCCTCACTCTCTCAGTTGCGGCACCTCGATCCAGGGGACCGTAGAAGCGCGACCGCAACAAGTCCCGCTTGCGTGCGACGGAGCTCGCAGCGCGCTGCGGTCGCGAGCATCGAAGTGAAATCGGCACGCTCGCTTCAGAAACGAAGCAGCGAGGGATCGGCGTGAACGCTGTAAGGCCAAGTACGACGCGCGCTCCACCACGCCGCCCTACCCGTCGACGATCGCGGTGCCGCGGGGAAGTCACTTCTCGTCACGAGCCGCTCGCGCCTGATCCTGGGCGCCATGACGATCGCGATCGTGCACGGGGTGCGAATGCACTGCCTTATCGCGTACGTCAACTGCAAGCCCACCAGGACCGGCGTCTCGTTCACCTGGGAAGGCGCGCGGAAGCACCGGCGCTACGTCGGCCGGCCGCCGCTGCGGCTAGCGCCCCGACCGGCGTGGCTTCCGCACGGCGCGGACCCGGCCGCGCTCGTGATCGCCGGCGTAGAAGAGGTCGCCCTGGTCCGACTCCAGCCCGCTCACCCCCGTCCCCGCGGGCATGGTCAGGCGGGTCAGCACCTCGCCCGTCTCGGGGTCGACCTGGCGGATGTCGGCGTCGTCGCCTTCCCAGGTCCCGTGCCAGAGCTCGCCGTCCACCCAGGTGACTCCGGTGACGAAGCGGTTCGACTCGATCGTGCGCAGGATCGCGCCCGTCTCGGGATCGATCTGGTGGATCTTCCGGTCGCGGTATTGCCCGACCCACAGCGTACCCTCGCCCCAGGCCAGCCCCGAGTCACGCCCGCCGCCGGGGGCCGGGATCGTCGACAGGACCTCGCCGGTCGCCGGATCGATCTTGTGGATGCGGTCGCCCGCGATCTGGAAGAGGTGCCGGCCGTCGAAGGCCGTCCCGGCGTCGCATTCGACGTCCAGGGTGCGCACGATCCTGCCGCTCGCCGGCTCGAAGGCCTGCAGCTTCTCGCCGCCGGCGAACCAGACCCGGCTGCCGTCGAAGCTGACGCCGTGCACGTGCCGTACGCCGGGGAAGGGCCCGTACTCGCGCACGATCTCGGCCGGCTGACCCGTGTCCGTCTCCTTGCCCATCGCCTGCTCCTTTCTCTTCCCTAACCGAATCCGTCGGAGACCGGGAGCAACAACGTCGTCGCGAATCCGGCCACCGGCGCGGAGAGCCAGCGCCGGGAGCGGCCGCGGCCCAGCGCGCGCACCTGGCCGGCCTCCTCGAGGGCGGCGAGGGCCCGCTGCACCGTCCGCTGGCTCGCCCCCAGCGCCA
The DNA here is from genome assembly GCA_036523995.1 of Anaeromyxobacter sp. Classification (GTDB taxonomy): domain Bacteria; phylum Myxococcota; class Myxococcia; order Myxococcales; family Anaeromyxobacteraceae; genus Anaeromyxobacter. Next base: position 11,019 of record DATDDC010000240.1, on the reverse strand, counting down.
GCGCCAGCGCCGAGGTCGACCAGGCCTCGCCGTCGGCGAGCAGCGCCAGGACGGCGGCGTCGGGGCTCTCGATCGGCGGCGCGAGCAGCCGTACCGTGGCGGCCCCTCGCGCCACCAGGCTGAAGCCCCCGGCGGTGGCGCGGATCTCGGCGAGCGCCCGCAGCTCCCGGCGCAGGCGTCCCATCCCGACCCGCAGGCGCGCGCGGTGGGACGCGTTCGTCCGGCGTGCGCCGAACGCGTGCTCGATCAGGACCTCGCGCGCCGCCTCGCCGGGCCACGCCTCCGCCAGACCGTACAGCAGCGCGAACAGCGCCGGCCGGCGCGAGAGCCGCACGACCCGCTCTCCCCGGCGTGCCACCCGCCGGCAGCCGTCGACGACCAGGTCCGGTGAGGCGAGCACCGCCTCGACCTCGGCCACGGTCAGTGACCGCGCCTCGACCGCGGTGACCAGGCGCGCTGCCGGCAGGACGAGGGTCCGCCCCGCCTGCTCGACCTCCGCGCACAGCGCCCCGATGCCCGCTCGCGTCGCCGCCTCCCGCGCACGGGCGAGGGCCTCGCGCGCCTTTTCGGCTCGCCCTCGGCGGAGCGCGATCTCGAAGGTGATCAGGGCGGCGACGGCCCCGAGCCGGGCGGGCCCGGCGTCGAGGTCGAGCGCCGCGCACGCGGCGTCCGCCTCGTCGACCCGGCCGAGCAGCAGGAGGCGACGGATCTGGAGCAGACGGGCGTGGGCCGCGTTCTCCTCATCCCCGCGATCGGCGAACGTACGCACGGCTTCGGCCAGCGCCCGCGGCGCCCAGGCGAGATCGCGCGCCGCCAGCGCCACCTCCGCCTCCGCCGTGAGGCAGCGCGCCCGCGCGAGCGTCTCCCGCGGCCCGAAGCGCCGCGCCGCCCGTCGCAGCAGCTCCCGCGCCCGCCCCAGGTCCCCGAGCTGGGCCATCGCGATCCCGCGCAGCGCGAGGGCCGCAGGGTCGTCCCGCAGGGCGACGCGCTTGAGCGCGCCGAGCGGATCCCCCGCGCGGAGCGCGCGCCCTGCCGCGGTGATCGAGGAATCCATCGTCCGATCCTAACCCCGTCGCCGTTGTTACTCCCGCCCCGCTTCGTCGGCCTTTACGTTTCGTCCTGTGCAGGGCTGGGCCCTGCCGACAGAACGGGGGCGGCTGACGTTCCCGATGCAGCGACAGGAAGGAGACGAGGGCGATGACGAAGCACACGACCGGGACTCGCAAGGAGTGGCTCGCTGCGCGGCTCGAGCTGCTCGAGGCGGAGAAGGAGCTCACGCGGCGCAGCGACGAGCTGGCGCGGCGGCGGCAGGAGCTGCCGTGGGTTCGGATCGACAAGGAGTATCGATTCGAGACGGACGAGGGGAGCGCCTCGCTGGCGGACCTCTTCCGGGGGCGCTCGCAGCTCCTCGTCTACCACTTCATGTTCGGGCCCGATTACACGGCGGGGTGTCCGTCCTGCTCGGCCATCGCGGACGGGTTCGACGGCTCCGTCGTCCACCTGGCGAACCACGACGTGACGCTTTCGGCGGTGTCGCGGGCGCCTCTCGCGAAGCTGCAGGCGTACAAGCGGCGGATGGGGTGGAGGTTCCCCTGGGCGTCCTCGTTCGGCAGCGACTTCAACGCCGACTTCAGCGTCGGGTTCACCGAGGAGCAGCAGCGGCGCGAGGGAGGCATCGAATACAACTACCGGCGCGAGGACGCGTGGCAGCTCCGCGGCGGCGAGGGGCCTGTCGGCGAGATGGCGGCCATGACCGGAACCGACCCGGCCACGTACACGCGCGAGAGGCCGGGCATGAGCGCGTTCGCGCTCGAGGACGGCGTCGTCTACCACGCCTATTCCGCCTATGCGCGCGGAGTGGACGGCCTCTGGGGAATGTACCAGTGGCTCGACCGCGCCCCCAAGGGGCGCAACGAGACGGGCGTCTGGTGGCGCCGTCACGACGAGTACGACAAGCGCTGAGCGAAATCGTGGTCGTCGTGGCGCAACTGCGGGACGGGATCTCACGACCCATGGCCTCCGAGCGAGCTTCCCAGCGAGCCTTCTTCGGCGTCTCGGCGCTGCTCTTCGCCGCCAGCGCGGCGGTGACGATCGCCTGGTGCGAGTCCATGTCGGCGATGGGCGAGATGCCGATGCCCGGCGGCTGGACCATGTCGATGGCGTGGATGCGGATGCCCGGGCAGACGTGGCCCGGCGCCGCGGCGTCGTTCCTCGGCATGTGGGTCGTGATGATGGTGGCGATGATGCTGCCTTCCCTGGTCCCGATGCTGTGGCGCTACCGCCAGGCCGTCGGCGGGACAGGGGAGAAGCGCCTCGGTCGGCTGACCGCGCTCGCGGGCGTGGGTTACTTCCTCGTGTGGACCGTGTTCGGAATGGCCGCCTTTCCGCTGGGCGTCGCGCTGGCGGCGGTCGAGATGGAGGAGCCGGCGCTGGCGCGCGCCGTACCGATCGCGGTCGGCGTGGTCGTCCTGATCGCCGGCTCGCTCCAGCTCACCGCGTGGAAGGCGCGTCACCTCGCCTGCTGCCGGGAGGCGCCCGGGCGCGGCCGTACGCTGCCGGCCGACGCCGGCACGGCCTGGCGACACGGCCTGCGCCTCGGCCTCCACTGCAGCCTCTGCTGTGCCGGTCCGATGGCGATCCTCCTGGTCATCGGGGTCATGGACCTTCGCGCGATGGCCGTCGTGGCGGCAGCCATCACCGTCGAACGTCTCGCGCCGGCCGGTGAGCGCCTCGCGCGAGCCATGGGGGCCGTCGTCGTCGGGGCAGGGCTGTTCCTGATCGCGCGAGCAGCCGGGCTCCCATGACCCATCCGCATCGCGCCGCGTCGTGTACCTGAGCTTCGCCCCGGCGAAGGTCGTTCAGGAGCTGGCTAGAAGTGGGCGCGGTCCCCGGCCGGGGCGACGAGCAGGTCCGTCGCTAGCCTTATCGCGTAGCGAGCGGCGTTGTGAAACGACAACTCGACCGTCGCGCGTCCGCGACTTTGCCCCGGCGGTCCGGGGGCCTGGATGGAGCGGGAAAAGGGATTTGAGCCACATCGAAGGTGAACGTCAAGTGGGCGACGTCACGGTGTTTTCCCGACGTTGCCGCCTGCTTGCGCTCTTTCCCGTCTCCCTCTCGTTCCGGCCCAGAATGGCGCTGGGTCCTGCCATCTCGCCTCTCCGTGCCCTGACCCAGTTCGCCGTGGCCGGATGCCCGCCCGCGCACTACAGGCGACGTCGTGGTTCCGATGGAGGTGAGCCCATGATGACCTGGCTCGAAGCTGCGTTCCGCTGGGTGCACGTTGTGGCGGGCATTCTCTGGATCGGTCACCTGTACTTCTTCAATTTCGTGAACCTCCAGGTCGCGAAGACGTACGACCCGGACTCCAGAAAGAAGGTCGCCCCGGAGCTCATGCCGCGTGCCCTGTACTGGTTCCGCTGGGGCGCGGTCTACACCTGGCTCTCGGGCATCCTCCTCGCCGGGCTCCTCTACTGGTCGGTCGACAGCCTCGTCACCCGCCGCCCGGGCGGAGCGGCGACGATCCCGCACATGGCGGGAGTGGCGATCGCGCTCGTCGCCATCGCGCTGGTGTTCTTCGTCTACGAAGCGATCTGGAGGCTCGCGGGGAAGAACGAGCGCGTCGGCGTGGGCGTGCTGTACGGCGCGTTCGTGGTCGTGCTCTTCCTGCTCTCCCGCATATTCACCGGGCGCGCCGTCTTCATGCACGCCGGCATGCTGTTCGGCACGATCATGGTGATGAACGTCTGGATGCGGATCTGGCCGGCGCAGAAGAGGATCATTCGGGCGGTGAAGGGTCTCGCCCCTGCGCCGGAACCCTCCGTGCCGGCGCTGGCTGCGCTGCGCTCGAAGCACAACGCGTACATGTCCGTCCCGCTCATATTCACGATGGTGGCGAACCACTATCCGACGATTTACGCACAGGACGAGAGCTGGCTCATCCTGGCGGCGATCGTCGCGCTCGGCTTCGTGGTGACGAAGCTGCTCTACCTCAAGTCCGCGGGGTCGGCGCCCGCGCTGTACGGTGCCGCCGCAGCCGAGCCACACGGCGGCACGCCCGGGATGGCCGCTCCGAAAGCCTGACGGCTCGGTGCCGCGCGCCCGGGGCACGCCCGGGCGCGGCGGCGAGCCCGCCTCGCTCCGAGCTTCGCGCGCCTCGATCACGGCTCTGGGAGGCTCGCTCATTGGCCCTCACACGACCGCAGCACCAGCAGTATTGACCCCGCTTCGGCCGCCTCTTCATCATCTTGCCGTCCTTGCCGGGTCCGGTCACTTGGTCGCTGCCCCGACCCTGGCGCGCGTGACGAGAGCGCCGGCATCCGCCGCGATCGCCGCGACGAGCGAGTCGGGCGGAGCGATGGTCACCGCTGCGAAGGCACGCGCCGCCTCTCCGGCGCGGGCCAGCGCGGCCGCATCCGTCTCGCGAAGCAGCCCACCCGGCACGAGATGGCCGTGGATGGCGGCCAAGAGCGCCGCCGGCTCGGCACCCGGATCGCCGCGCGGGTCGAGCGCGCGGCACGCCAGGGCCATCGCGTCGCGGAAAAGCCCCAGCGCCTCGGCCGGCTGGCCGGCCGCCAGGAGCGCGCCGCCGCCGGCCCGCTTCCGTTCCGCGAGGGCGAGGAGGTCCCGGCGCGCGGCCAGGAGCGGATCGGCCGGACCGGCGCCCGCCGGCGCCCGGTAGAGCACCTCGGCGCCCGCGAGCGGCGAGGCGCTCCCGAGCGGATGAAGCGCCTCGGCGGCACGGGCGGGGAGCAGGATGGCACCGTCCGCCGCCACCGACGGCGCCTCGCCGCGGACCACTCCGACGAGGCGGCCATCGGCGAGCCGGACCACCTGCTCGAGCGCGTCGCCCACCCGCTCACGCAGCGCCGCGACCGGATCGAGCGGCGGGACGACGGGGGACGCCCGCCCCGTAGAGGCCGCGAATTCACCGGCGAGGAGTGTCGCGATCCGGCGCGCCATCGACGATCGCTCGAGCTCCACGGTCTCCTGGTCGTCGCCGACCGCGGCGGCAAAGAGGGCGCGCTTTCCGTCGAGCGTGCCTTCCAGCCGCCGGATGTCGAACAGCTCCGAGGCGCCGCGTGACACGCGGCGCTGCCGCTCCGCTTCCCGGGGCGAGGTTGCCGCCTTGTCGTCCTCCGCCTCGGCCGGCCGCGCCTCGCCGAGCAGGAGGAGCCCGAGCGCCGCCGCGTGCCCGCATCGCTTCGCGCCGCAGGTGCACGACGAGAAGAGACCGTCGTCGATCCAGGCGAGGCGCGCGCGGTGGGCCCTCCGGTCGGCGCCGACCACCACGGCATCGGCGCGGGCGAGCCGCAGATCGGGTCTCGAGACGCGCCCCTGCTCGACCGCGTCGCGGCCTTGACCGAGCGCCTCCTCCAGAAACGCGCCGTACACGACGTCTGGCGTGAGGCGTTCGATGAGCGCAGGGATGCGCGGGGCGGGGGCGGCAGCCATGAGGATCTCCTGGTCCGGGAGGGACCTTGATATCGAGGGGGTCTGACTCGATCAGTCCGCCGGTCCGCGTCCGCCGACACTCTGCCCAAACTCGACCGGAGGCCCGCGTCGCTGGTACACCGCGGTCATGGTCAAGGTGGTCGATGCCGCGCACTTCCTGCCCGATGGCGACCTGCCTCCGGACGGCTCGCTTGTCCATGGTCAGGCTCTGGTGGTGGCAAGGGTGATCGAGTACGGAGGCCCGATCGAACCCGGCGAGTCCTGCGTGACGCTGCTCGAGTGCCCACTCCGTCCACGCCGAAAGCCGTGCCGCGCATTGCTGTGGGTCCAAAAGACGCTGGACGATCGGATCGAGGCCTTCTGTCCGCGCTGCGGCGAACTCCAGTACGTCATCTCCAACTGGAGCGACACGTTGTGGGCTGATGGCCCGCTGGTTCTGCCGAACGCGCCCGACGCCGACCAGGCGCACTGAGAACCTCGGCCGAGATGGCCCATCGCTCGGGTACGAGATGACGGCGAGGCGACGTAGCACCGGGACCATCCGGAGGCGGTCATCGAGGCCATGGTGCGGTTCGTCGCGCGCGTGGCGGGTGAGCCAGGTCCGCTGCATCACCACCGGCGAGCGGGCATGCCGCCTGCGGGGCCTCTTCCCATCGGCACGCCGTGACCACCGCCGTCGAAGCGTGGCGCGAGGGCCGGTCCGCCGCCGAAGGCGGCGCGGGGCGGAGGCCTCATCGCGCCGCCCGGGCGCGGGGCGAATCCGGTCCTGGGTCCTCCCCTGGAGGGGAAGCCTGGCGCGGTCCGCGCGCGCGCGACGGAACGGTTCATGCCCGATGCCATCAGGCGGTGGGGTGGACCGCCCCACCGAGGAGTCCATGCCCCGCGGATGATCGTTCGCGGTGGCGCGGGACGGGTGGCGAGGAAGAACCTGCGAGCGAACACGGGAGCGAACGCCACACGGAAGACCGGAAAGCCCACGAAGCGGACCGCCGGCACGAAGGTGAAGGCGAACAGGAACACCGGCTGCGGGGTCGCGAAGATCGCGAAGCCCGGGAACAGCGGAGCCCAGCCGACGACGCCGACGCCGAACCGCCAGGTGACCCACGCCGGAGCCCATTCGTAACCCGGGACCCAGACCCAGCCCAGCCCGTCGTCGTAGCCCCAGCGCCCGTAGTGATACGTCGCCCAGCCCCACGGCTCGTCGGAGGCCCAGAACCAGCCGTCGGCGGTCCAGATCCAGCGGCCGTAGTAGTAGGGCCGCCAGCCCGCCCGAACGTGAGGCCGCCACACGCGGCCCCACCTCGCGGAATCGACCCACTCGCCGTGAGGGGAGAGCCCGCGACGGAAGGTCTCCGCGTCGGGTGTGGCGCGTGGCGGCGCCGTCTCTACGGCGCCCGCCGGCGCGCCAGGGGCCACGCCGTCGCGAGGGAGGGCCTCCCTGCCGGCGTCGGTCTGAGCAGCTGCCCACAACGGAAGCGCCAGCGCGAAAACCAGCGCATACGGAATGCCCGAGCGCCTCATGGCCTTCCTCCTGGCCATCCTCGTGCCGCCGGATCTCCCGGCGCGGTTGCGAGGGTACGAATCGAGGGCGGGTGCATCCGACATGCCGCCGAGGGTCGACGGCCGGGGCAGCGCGATCCTCTCGGTGGCCGACGGGCTCCGACGGCAACAGTGTGAATACTTGCCGGCACCGCCGGCGTAACGCCTTGCGCCCGCCGCTCGAATCCACGCCCTGTTTGGGATCGGTGCTCGTGCGGGGCTCGCCCCGGGGCTCGAAGCTCTCCACTTCCAGCCGGCATGGAGCGCAAACGAACCGGCCGATCGGGGCAGTTCCCGTAGCGCCCGTTATCGGATCGTGAAACGCGGGTTGAACGTCCTATCCTCCGTGTTCTCTGTCGTTTCACGGAGGGTTCCACATGAAGCTCGCGGTCTTCTCCGGCTACCGCCGAACCCGATCGAAGCGGACGAGGCCCCGCAGCGCCGTCCAACTCCATCGGCGGATGAAGGCGTGCACGCGTGAGGGGCATCGCGTCGCGTCCCGGGGCTTCTGGTCCTGCGTTCGCAGCGGGAAGCGGCGCAGGTGAGTCCAGCGCGGCCGGTCGCGCTCGGGGCGCTCCTCCTCGCGAGCATCATCGGCGGGGCACCCGCGATCGGGCTCACAGGGAGCGGAACGCTCGGGACCTCGCAGATCAGCGCGCAGACGTGTGCGGCCCAGACGATCACGGTCGCGGGCGCGGTCGCCGGAGCCCCTTGCGTCGTCGGCGGACCCTCAACGCTCGAAGCGGGTCTCGTTCAGACCTGCGTCGTCACCGCGCCGAGCACGGCCACGCTGCGCACGCCCTTCAACGCTGCGCGAGGTGGCTCTTGTCGACGCCCTTTTCGCCCCGACGCCGAGCACGCCGAAGTCGTAGGTCACGGTCGTACACGCACGGAGCTCTGACTTCAGCGGATCCTGTCGCGGTACAAATGATTGGTTATCGACGCATGCCTACATTGCCCCGTATTTCGGTGACACATGGCTTCGAGATATCGATCGATGATTGAAGCCGTCCCCCGCCGCCCTGCTTCCCGCCGCTGCCGGCGCCGTTCTCGCGGCGGCGCTGACCGCGAGCGCCGACGTCGCCCTGCCGCAACCGGGCATCCCGCCGGACGCGCTGCCGCCCTCGCTCGTCCCGGTCACCGCTCCGTCGGCCGGGGCCAGGTTCCGGCTGGTGGGGGCCCCCTTCGCCCAATACTCACCCGAGACGTCCTGGGGCTTCGGCGCCGGCGGCCTCCTCTGGTTCCACGCCGACCCCGTGGCGGAAGCCGCGGGCCGGATCTCGGCCGTGGGCGTGTCGCTCCAGCGCACCCTTCGTGAGCAGGCGGACGCGTCGGTCGACTGGGATCTGTACCTGTCGAAAGGGCGCCTGCGGATGAGCGGCGCTCTCCGCGACGAGCGCTGGCCCAGCATGCTCTGGGGCCCCGGTGCGGCGGGCGGTGCGCGGGGCGAGTCCTACGTCGCGCGGTCGGTCAGGGCCGAGGCCGGTCTGGCCGCGCTGGTCGCGGAGGCGGGGAAGGGTCGTGGCCTGTGGCTCGGTCTGCAGGCGCGCGGCCGGACCGACGGCCTCGGCTCCGTGGATCCCGGCGGCCTGCTCGATCGCTGCGCCGTGACCGGCTGCCGGGGCGGAACCGTCCTCTCCCTGGCGGCCACGGTGGCCTGGGACACGCGCGACCACGTTCTCTCGCCTCAGCGAGGGTTGCTCGTGTCTGCGCGGGCCGGCGGCGCGTTCTCATCGCTCGACGGCCGGGGCGGTGGCCTCAGCAACTTCGCCGAGGGCGAGCTGGAGGCACGGGCATGGCTGCCGCTCGCCCTCCCTCATGGCGCACGGCTGGGGCTGCAGGCCCGTCTCCACGCCGCCGCGGGAGTCGTGCCCTTCTACGTGCGTCCCACCTTCGGCGGCGACCATTCGCTGCGCGGCGTGCTCGAGGGGCGATGGCGCGACCTGACCGCGCTCTCGCTCCAGGCGGAGTACGCCGTGCCGCTCTTCTGGCGGCTCGGCGTGGACTTCTTCGGCGGCAGCGGCCAGGTGGCGCCGCGCCCGGGCGGTCTGGCCTGGGGGCGCTTCGTGCCTGCCGGTGGAGCAGGGCTGAGGCTCACCGTCGACCGAGCCGACCGCGTCTTCGTCAGGCTCGACCGCGGCTACTCTCCAGGCTTCGCGACCTGGTACGCGTCGATCGGAGAGGCGATCTGAGGCCGCTCGGCGGGCTCGTGATCGCGGTTGCCTTGCTCGCTGCGGTCCTCGCGACGGTAGCGACCCCCTCGGTCTGCCGAGAGAATGAAACTCCGGCTTCCCCTGTCTGACTTAGCATGCGGTGGCTGGTCGGATCCCCTGCAGGGGAGGACACCATGTCGCGAACTGTCGGTGCAGCTCGAATCCTGAAGCGCTTTCTGATCGCTGCCGCGCTCCTGGTGACGGCCCTTCCTCCACGAGCCCGTGCGGACGACTACTACGACCCGCCCGGGCGGGTGGCGCGCCTGAAGTATCTGCGGGGTCCCGTGTCCTTCCAGCCGGCGGGCGACTCCGACTGGGTCGCGGCCGTCGTCAACCGGCCCCTGACGACGGGCGACCGGCTCTGGACCGACTCCGGAGCGCGCGCCGAGCTCAGCATCGGTTCGGCGACGATCCGCCTCGGCCCCGGCACCGGCTTCTCGTTCCTCAACCTGGACGACGGCACGGTACAGGTCGAGCTCACCCAGGGGACGCTGGGGATCCGCGTGCGGCGACTCGACCGCGACGAGATCTTCGAGGTCGACACGCCCAACCAGGCCTTCACCATCCTGCGCCCAGGTCAGTACCGCTTCGACGCCAGCGAGGACGGATACACGACGTTCGCGACCGTGCGCCGCGGGGAGGGCGAGGCGACCGGCGGGGGCGAGATCTATCCGGTCCACTCCGGAGAGACAGGCCGGTTCACCGGAACGGATCGGCTCGGCGCCGAGGTCATCGACGCGGGCGCCCCCGACGAATTCGACCGGTGGGGCTGGCGCCGCGACCGCCGCGAGGACGAGTCGCGGTCGGCGCGCTACGTCTCGCGCGACGTCGTCGGCTTCGAGGACCTGGACGACTACGGCACCTGGCGCCGGGATCCGGAGTACGGCAACGTCTGGTTCCCCACGCGCGTCGCTCTCGGCTGGGCTCCCTATCGCGAGGGCCATTGGGTCTGGGTCGCTCCCTGGGGCTGGACCTGGGTCGACGACCAGCCTTGGGGGTATGCGCCGTTTCACTACGGCCGCTGGTTGTACGTGGGTGGGAGGTGGGGGTGGGTGCCAGGACCGATCGCGGTCCGGCCCGTCTATGCGCCTGCGCTCGTGGCCTTCATCGGCGGGCCGGGCATCAGCGTCTCCGTCTCGGCCGGTGACACCGTCGGGTGGTTCCCGCTCGGTCCACGCGAGGTCTACGTGCCCGCGTACACCGTCAGTCCTACCTACGTGACGCGCGTCAACGTCAGCAGCACGACCGTCAGCAGCACGACCGTCATCAACGTCTACAACTCCCAGGTCAGGAACGACTACCGCAGCACCAGCATCACCTACGTCAACCGGGCCGTGCCGGGCGGGGTGACCGCGGTTCCGCACCGCGCCTTCGTGAGCGCACAGCCTGTCGCCAGGGCCGCCGTGCCCCTGAACGCGCAGCAGGCCAGCTCGGGGCCGGTCGGCGCGCGAGCGGCGGTGGCTCCGACGCGGGAAAGCGTGCTCGGCGCCCAGGCTTCCACCGTCGGCAGGGCAGCCCGGCCACCCGCTGGGATCGCCACCCGGCCCGTGGTGGCGAAGGCTCCGCCGCCTCCGCCGCCCGTGCCTTTCGCAAGGCAACAGGAAGCGCTGGCGGCGCACCCGGGCCAGCCGCTCGTGAGACAAGAGGTCGAGAGATTGCGCCCGGCCCCGGCGGATCGCGCGCCGGCGCACCCCCTCATCCGGCAGGCACCCCCGGCCAGGCCGGTGTCGCCGGAAACGAGGGGTCCGCCTGGCCAGCCCGACGCCGGCCGGCCCGGGCGGCCGACTGCGCAGCCGGGCGATCAGCCGCGGCCCGG
>DATDDC010000239.1:0-9167 GCA_036523995.1 Anaeromyxobacter sp. | reverse complement strand
CCGGCGCGCGCCGTCCCAAGGCCGACCGCTTCCGCTCCGGCGCGTCCTTCCACGACCTCGTGGAGGAGGCGGAGCGCGAGATCATCCTCGGGGCGCTCGACGCGAACCAGGACAACGTGTCCGACACCGCGCGCGCGCTCGGGCTCGAGCGCAGCCACCTCTACAAGAAGATGCGCGCGCTCGGGATCAAGCGCGGGGAGGGGGAGAAGGCGTAGGCGACCTCGACCCCCGACCTCGACCTCGACCCCCGACCTCGACCTCGACCCCGACCTCGACCCCGACCTCGACCTCGACCCCGACCTCGACCCCGACCTCGACCCCGACCTCGACCTCGACCTCGACCTCGACCCCGACCTCGACCCCGACCTCGACCCCGACTCCGACCCAGCCTCACCTCGACCGCGACGCCTTCAGCGCGGGCTCGGCGCGTCGAGGTCGAACGCGGCGTGCAGCTCCCGGATGGCGAGCTCCATGAACTTCTGCGCGATGACCACGGAGATCTTGATCTCCGAGGTCGAGATCATCTCGATGTTGATCCCGGCGGCGGCGAGCACCTCGAAGGTCCTCGCGGCCACGCCGGCGTGGTTCCGCATCCCGACGCCGACGACGGACACCTTCACGATGCCCTCGTCGCTCTCCACCGCGTCCGCGCCCAGCTCCGCGGCCGAGCGCTTCACGATGTCGAGCGCCTTGGCGAGGTCGGTCCTCGGCACCGTGAAGGTGAGGTTCGCCTTCCCGCCGTACCCCACGTTCTGGACGATGAGGTCCACCACGATGTTCGAGTCGGCGAGCGGCTTGAAGATGCGCGCCGCCACGCCCGGCCGGTCCGGGATGCCGCGCACCACCAGCTTGGCCTCGTTCCGGTCGTAGGCGATTCCAGAGACCACCGCGTGCTCCATCTCGCGATCCTCCTCGCAGCAAAGGGTGCCGGGGCCGTCCGTGAAGGACGACTTCACCCACAGCGGAACTCGATGCTTCATGGCCAGCTCGACCGAGCGGATCTGCAGCACCTTGGCGCCGGCGCTGGCCAGCTCCAGGATGGCCTCGTAGGAGATGCGGTCGAGCTTGCGCGCGTCCGGCACGATGGCCGGGTCGGTCGTGTAGACGCCGTCGACGTCCGTGTAGATCTCGCAGGCGGCGGCGCCGATCGTGGCCGCCACGGCGACGGCGGTCGTGTCCGAGCCGCCGCGCCCGAGCGTGGTGATGTTGCCGGCGTCGTCCTCGCCCTGGAAGCCCGCCACGATGGCGATCTCGCCGCGCCGGAGCGCGGCGTCGATCTTCTCCCGGTCGATCGACAGGATCCGCGCCTTGGCGAAGGCGCCGTCCGTGTGGATGGCCACCTGGTGGCCGGTGAAGCTGCGGGCCTTCCCGCCCATGCCCTGGATGGCGAGCGCGAGGAGGCCGATGCTCACCTGCTCGCCCGAGGCCGCCACCACGTCCTGCTCCCGCTCGTCCGGCCGCTCGCACACCCGGCGCGTGAGGTCGAGGAGGCGGTTCGTCTCGCCGGCCATGGCCGACACGATGACGACCACGTCGTTCCCCGCCCGGTGCGTGGCGAGGGCGCGGCGGGCCACGTTCTTGATGCGCTCCACGTCGCCGACCGACGTGCCGCCGTATTTCTGTACGATGAGCGCCACGAGGGGCCTCCCCGTCCGAACGGTTCCCGTTCGGGCCGGGGGACTCTAGAAGTGGATCCCTAGGCTGTCAAACGGAGCCGGCATGGAACGCGTCCTCCTCGACGGAGACACGCTCACCATCGAGGAGGTCCTCGCGGTGTCGCTCGGCCGCGCCCGGGCGGAGCTGTCGCCGGCCGCGCGGGAGCGCGTGCGGCGCTCGCGCGCGCTCGTGGAGGCGCGCCTCGAGGACGGCGAGGCGCACTACGGGATCAACACCGGCTTCGGCACGCTCGCCGAGGTCCGCGTCGACCGCGGCGATCTGGAGAGGCTCCAGCGGAACCTCGTCCTCTCGCACGCGGCCGGAGTGGGCGCGCCGCTCCCCGTGCCTGAGGCGCGCGCGCTCATGCTGCTGCGCGCCAACGTGCTCGCCAAGGGCGTCTCGGGCATCCGCGAGAGCACGCTCGAGCTCCTCCTCGCCCTCCTCGACAAGGGCGTCGTGGCGGTCGTCCCGGAGCGCGGCTCGGTCGGCGCCTCGGGAGATCTCGCGCCGCTCGCGCACCTCGCCCTCGTGCTCATCGGCGAGGGCGAGGCGTGGGTCGAGGGCCGGCGCGTGCCCGGCTCCGAGGCGCTCCGCCGCGCGGGGCTCGCGCCCGTGGTGCTCGCGCCGAAGGAAGGGCTCGCCCTCGTGAACGGCACGCAGGCGATGACCGCGGTCGGCGTCCACGCGCTCCTCCGGGCGGAGCGGCTCGCCCTCCTCGCCGACCTCGCCGGCGCCATGACGCTCGAGGGCCTCCTCGGCTCGCACCGCCCCTTCCTCCCCGAGATCCAGGCGGCGCGCGGGCAGCTCGGGCAGGCGGCCTCCGCCGCCAGGCTCCGCGACCTCCTCGCCGGCTCGGAGCTCAACGCCTCGCACCAGGGGCCCGAGTGCCAGAAGGTGCAGGACCCCTACTCGCTCCGCTGCATGCCGCAGGTCCACGGCGCCGCGCGCGACGGGATCGCCTTCTGCCGCGCCATCCTGGCGCGGGAGGTGAACGCCGCCACCGACAACCCGCTCGTCTTCCCCGACACGGGCGAGATCGTCTCCGGCGGGAACTTCCATGGCCAGCCGGTGGCCCTGGCGCTCGACGTCCTCGCCATCGCTTCCTCGCACCTCGCCACGATCTCCGAGCGGCGGGTGGAGCAGCTCGTGAACCCGTCGCTCTCGGGCCTGCCGCCGTTCCTGGCCCCGCGCAAGGGGCTCGACTCCGGGTTCATGATCGCCCAGGTGACCTCGGCCGCGCTCGTCTCGGAGAACAAGGTGCTCTGCCACCCGGCCTCGGTCGACTCCATCCCCTCCTCCGCCGGCCGCGAGGATCACGTCTCCATGGGCATGGCCGCCTCGCTCAAGGCGCGGCAGGTGGTGGAGAACGTCCGCACCTGCCTCGCCATCGAGCTCCTCGTGGCTGCGCAGGCGCTCGACCTGCGCGCGCCGCTCCGCTCCTCGGCCAAGGTCGTCGAGGCCCACCGCCGCATCCGCGCCGGCGTGCCGCGCCTCGACTTCGACCGCGAGCTGCACCGGGACATCGAGGCGGTGTGCCGGATGGTCGATCGGGGCGAGCTCGACCTCTGATCTCGGTCTGACTCCGTGGCGTGGCCCTCTTCCGAGGGCCTCCGTCTCCGTGCGGGCGGGGGCGTCGCTTCGCTCGAATCCCCTGCCGTGGGCCTCCGTCTCCGCGCGGGCGGGGGCGGGTCACCGCGGCGGCGTCGCTCCGCGACACCCGAACGTGCCCTGTCGTGGTGGCGGCGCCGCATGATCCACCCGCCGGCACGAGACGGTGCCACCGCGGAGCCGGTCGGCTCTTCATGGGCGGTGGCACGCTCGTGCACTGCGTTCCACGGGGTGGCGTTTCCGAGGGGCCGCTCCGCTCCTTCGCCGCGGTGACCCGCCCCCGCCCTTCTCCGTCTCCGGACTGCGATCGGCGGCTGAGCTGCGCGGTCCCTTCGTGCGATCGTCCTCGAATCAGCGGAGCCCGGGCGCCGGCCCGCGCGACGCTTGCGACCCGCTTCTCGTCGCGCGTAGCGTCCGAATCTGGTTCTGACCGCGCTGCCAGATCAGCCGCGCGCCACCGCCAGCCGCACCGCCCTGCGCAGGCCCGAGAAGCGCACCCGGGCGGCGGCCTCCTCCGGCGTCACCCAGGCCTGCTCGGCGTGCTCGGCGGAGAGCCGGGCCGCGAAGCCGCGGGGCACCCGGGCGGCGTAGGCCGTCTCCTCGACCGTGACCACGTCCCCGGGCCTCACGCGGTTGATGCTGGGGTCGAGGACGAAGGCGTGGCGGTAGCCGAGCGGCTCCACCGGCACGTCCGCGCCCGTCTCCTCCTCGAGCTCCCTCCGCGCAGCCTCCCCCGGCTCCTCGCCGGGCTCGATGCGGCCCGTCACCTGCTGCCAGAACCCGCCGCGGGCGGCGCTGCGACGCAGGAGCAGGATCCGGCCGTCCGGATCCGTGGCCACGACCGAGATGGTGCGCAGATCGAAGCGGGCGTCGGCGCGGATCCGGCCGAGCGCCTCGGCGAGGTGGTTGGAGAGGGAATCCTCGACGGCGGGCCTCTCGGGGACGGCGCGGCCGGCCGCGCGAAGCTCGGCCTCGAGGCTCGTCACGCCGAGCCGCGGGTCGGCGATGCCGCACGGCACGATGACCTGGAAGTGCGAGAGGTCGGTGGTGTGGTTGAAGGCGAAGCCGTGGGACGAGATCCAGCGCGAGAGGTGCACGCCCACCGCCCCGATCTTCTTGTGCCGGACCCAGGCGCCGCGATGCTCCCCGTGGCGGCCGGCCTCGATCCCGAAGTCGGCGCAGGTCCGGATCATCGCCTCCTCGAGCGCGGCGACGTAGCGCCTCACGTCGGGCCGGTCCGAGAGGTTCACGACGGGATAACCCACGATCTGGCCTGGCCCGTGGTAGGTGACGTCGCCGCCGCGATCGGTCTCGTGGATCTCGAAGCCCTGCTTCTCGAGCCAGGCAGGCGAGGCGATGATGTTCGCCCTGCCGGCGCCGCGGCCGAGCGTGACGACCGGGGGATGCTCCACGAGGAACAGGTGATCCGTCTCGGGAGGCCGGCCGGCGCGGACCGCCTCGGCGGCGATGCGCATGAGGGAGAGCCCGTCCTCGTACTCGACGCGGCCCAGGCTGTGGACGAGGAGCTTGCGGGTCACGGCGTGGCGGCCCCGCGGCGCATCAGGCTCGCGCCGCGGCCTCGGGCTTCCTCGGCCGCTCGGGCCGGTTGAGGGCGTGGATGGCCTCGCCCAGCGCCGCCTTGCACGCCTCCTGGAAGGCCTCGGGCAGCGTCGGGTGGGCGTGGATGGTGAGGGCCACGTCCTCGAGGTACGCCCCCATCTCCAGCGCCAGCGCCGCCTCGGCGACGAGGTCCGCCGCCTCCGGCCCGCAGATGGTGGCGCCGAGGAGGAGCTTCGAGGACCGGTCGCCCACGACCTTCACGAAGCCCTCCGTGTGATCGATGGCGATGGCGCGGCCCAGCGCCGCGAAGGCGAACTTCCCCACGATGGGATCGTAGCCGGCCTTCCTGGCCTCCTCCTCCGAGAGGCCCACCGTCCCGATCTCGGGGTCGGTGAAGATGCCGCCGGGGAGCGCCACCCAGTCCTTCGCCGACTTCATGCCGGCGATGGCCTCGGCGGCGATCTCGCCCTCCTTGAAGCCCTTGTGGGCGAGGTAGGGCGGCCCGATGAGATCGCCGATGGCGTAGAGGGAGGGCACGCTGGTGCGGAACTGCTCGTTCACCTGCACGTGGCCCTTCGGGTCGAGCTTCACGCCGAGCTTGTCGAGGCCGATCCCCTCCGAGTTCGGCCGGAAGCCCACGCCGAGGAGGATCTTCTCGCACTCGATGTCGAGCGCCTTCCCCTCGACCTCGGCGTGGACGACGAGGGCGCTCCCCTTCTTCTCGAAGCCCTTCGCCTTGGCGTTCACGTGGACCGTGACGCCGCGCTGGCGGAATCCCTTCTGCACGAGCCGCACCGCCTCGGGATCTACGCCCGTGAGGATCTGCGGCAAGGCCTCGAGGAAGGTGACCTGCGAGCCCAGCTTCGCGTACACGGTCCCGAGCTCCGCGCCGATGATCCCGGCGCCGATGCAGACGAGGCGCTTCGGGATCTCGGGGAGGTTCACCGCCTCCTTGGCGCTCCAGACGTCCTTCCCGTCGATCTTGAAGCCGGGGATCTCCATGGGACGGGCGCCGGTCGCCACGATGAGCGCGGGCGCCTCGAGGCGCGTCTTCTCGCCGTCGCCGCCGCCCGAGACCTCGACGGCGTTCGGCGCGACGAAGGTGGCCGTGCCCTTCACCACCTCGACGCCGTTCCCCTTCTCGAGCATGCCCACGCCGCTCACGAGCTTCTTCACCACGGCGTCCTTGAACTCCCGCAGCTTGTCGACGTCGACCTTGGCGGCCTCGGCCACGATGCCGCGCGCGGCGGCGCCGCGGATGTCCTCCACCAGGTTCCCGGCCGCGATGAGGGCCTTGGAAGGGATGCACCCCCAGTTGAGGCAGACGCCGCCCAGGTTCTCCTTCTCCACGAGCGCCGTCTTCTTGCCGAGCTGCGCGAGCCGGATGGCGGCCACGTAGCCGCCCGGGCCACCGCCGACCACCACGGCATCGAAGGTCTTCGTCGCCATGAGCTTCCCTCCAGCGGCGCCAATATAGCGGCCCGGGCTCAGACGAGCCGCATGAAGAGCAGGTTCGGATCCTCGAGCATCCGGATCACCTCGTAGGCGAAGGCGGCGGCCTCGTGGCCGTCCACCACGCGGTGATCGCTCGTCACGGAGACGTTCATCACGTCGCGGACCACGACCTGGCCGTCCCGCGCCACGGGCGTCGGGCGGATGCGGTGGATGCCGAGGATGGCGACCTCGGGGTGGTTCAGGACCGGCGTCGCGAAGAGGCCGCCGAGCGCTCCCAGGCTCGAGATGGTGAAGGTGGAGCGGCCCAGGTCGTCGGGCCGGACGCGGCCCGCCTTGGTGTCCGCGGCGAGCCGCTCGATCTCCCGGGCCAGGTCCACGATGGAGCGCTCGTCGGCGCCGCGGATCACCGGCACGATGAGGCCGCTCTCGGTGGCCGAGGCGACGCCGATGTCGTAGCGCCGGTGCAGCACGAGCTCCGAGCGCTCCTCGTCCATGGTGGCGTTCAGCTTCGGGTGCTTCTTCAGCGCCGCCACGGCGGCCTTCACGAAGAACGGGAGGAACGTGACCTTCACGCCCTCCGCCTGCGCGGCCTGGCCGATCCGCTCCTTCACGCGGACGAGCTCGGTCACGTCGGCCTGCTCGACGAACGTGAAGTGGGCGGCGGTGCGCTTCGAGCGCGCCATGTTCTCCGCGATGCGCTTGCGGACGCCGCGGAGCGGGATGCGCTCCTCCAACGCCTCCTGTGCAGCCCGGGTCGAGGTCCGGGTCGGGGTCGGGGTCGGGCTCGAGGTCGAGGCCGGGGCCGGTGCGGCCGCAGGCACCTGATGCCCGTTCCTGCGGGTCCGGTGCGCCGAGAGGTCGTCCTTCGTGACCCGTCCGCCGGGCCCGGTCCCGGGCACGGCGTTCACGTCGATCCCCATCTCGCGGGCGAGCGCCCGCACCGCAGGCGTGGCGAGCGCCTTGGGACCGCCTGCGCCGGCGGGCGCCCCCGAGGAGCCGGGGCCGGGAGCGGGGCCGAAGTCCGCCCGCGCCGCCGCGGCCGGCCGTGCGGCTTCTCCCTGCACCGCGGCGGATTCCACCGCCGTGGCCTGGACGCCGTCCGTCTCGATCTCCACGAGCGGCGCGTGGACCTTGGCGACGTCGCCCACGCTCCAGAAGAGCTTCACGATGCGGCCGCGCCTCGGAGAGGGGATGACCACCGTCGCCTTGTCGGTCATGACCTCGACGAGCGGCTGGTCCTCCTTCACGACGTCCCCGGGCGCGACGAACCAGCGCTGCACCTCCGCCTCTACGACGCCCTCGCCGATGTCGGGGAGCTCCATGCGGAACGTCATGCGGGCCTCGGTCGCTAGTACGCCACGGTCTCGCGCAGCGCCTGCAGGATGCGGGGCGCGCGGGGCAGGTACTCCTGCTCGAGCGTGTACGGGAAGGGCGTGTCGAGGCCGGTCACGCGCCGGATGGGCGCCTCCAGGCGGAGGAAGCAGCGCTCCTGGACGAGCGCCACGAGCTCCGCCCCGAAGCCGCACGTCCTGGGCGCCTCGTGCACGACCACGGCGCGCCCGGTCTTCGTGACGGACTCGACGAGCGCGTCGAGATCGAGCGGCTGGAGCGAGCGCAGGTCGATGACCTCGCAGTCGATCCCCTCCGCCTCCGCCTCGCGCGCCGCCTGGTCGGCCTCGTGCCACATGGCGCCCCAGGCCACGAGCGTCACCTGGCGGCCCTCCCGCGTCACGGCGGCCTTCCCGAGCGGCACGGCGTAGTCGCCCGAGGGCACGTCCCCCTTGGCCGCGCGGTAGACGCGCTTCGGCTCGAAGAAGAGCACGGGATCGCGGTCGCGGATGGAGCTGATGAGGAGGCCCTTCGCGTCGTACGGGTTCGAGGGCACGACCACCTTCAGGCCCGCCGTGTGGATGAAGTGCACCTCCGGCGACTGCGAGTGGTAGTGGCCGCCCCTGATGCCGCCGCCGTAGGGCGTGCGGATGACGAGCGGGCACTCGTACTGGCCGCCGGAGCGGTAGCGGTACTTCGCCACCTCGTTCACGATCTGGTCGAACGCCGGGAAGATGAAGTCGGCGAACTGGATCTCGGGCACCGGCTTGAGGCCGTAGAGCGCCATGCCCACGGCGGTGCCGACGATGCCGCCCTCGGCGAGCGGCGTGTCGATGACGCGGTCCGCGCCGAACTCGTCCTGCAGCCCCTGCGTGGCGCGGAAGACGCCCCCGAACTTGCCCACGTCCTCGCCGAGGACGACGACGTTCGGGTCCCTGCGCATCTCGAGGCGGAGGGCGTCGTTCACCGCCTGGATGATGTTCATGACGGGCATGGGGCCCCTCACATATCACGCGTCGGAGTGGCGCGGGTTCGCCACGCGCGGATCCGCGGCGATGGCCTTCTCCAGCTCCTCGAGCTCCTCGAGCTGCTGCCAGAGCGGCTCGGCGTAGACGTGCTCGATGATGCTCTCGACCGGAGGCTTCGGCGGGAAGGCCTCGGCGGCGGCGAGGGCCCGCTGGATCTCCTCGCGCACCTCGTCCCGCAGCCGGCGGTCCATCTCGTCGTCGAGGGCGCTCCGGCGGACGAGGTAGCGGCGCAGCCGCAGGATGGGATCCTTCTTCTTCCACGGCTCGACGAGCTCCACCGGCCGGTAGGCGCGCGGGTCGTCCGAGGTGGAGTGGCCCTCGATGCGATAGGTGACGCACTCGACGAGCGTCGGCCCCTCCCCGGCGGCGGCCCGGGCGCGCGCGCGGCGCGTGGCGTCGAAGACGGCCACGACGTCGTTGCCGTCGACGCGCTCGCCCCGCATGCCGTAGGCGATGGCCTTCTGCGCGATGGTCTCGGCGGCGGTCTGCTTCTCGCGCGGCACGCTGATGGCCCAGCCGTTGTTCCGGCAC